>NZ_RZPI01000526.1:0-4074 GCF_003998715.1 Mesorhizobium sp. M7A.F.Ca.CA.002.15.2.1 | reverse complement strand
GGGGGTGACCGTCGTCGACGACGGCACGATGCCCGAGCGGCGCGGCTCGCTGACAGTCGACGACGAAGGCCCGCCTTCGGCCCGCAATGTGCTGATCGAGGACGGCAAGCTGGTCGGCTACATGCAGGATCGCCAGAACGCCCGGCTGATGGGCATGAAGGCAACCGGCAACGGCCGCCGCGAAGGCTACGCACACCAGCCGATGCCGCGCATGACCAACACCTATATGACGGCGGGCGACATGGAGCCGGACGAAATCATCGCCTCGGTCAAGAACGGCATCTATGCCGTCTCCTTCGGTGGCGGCCAGGTCGACATCACCTCGGGCAAATTCGTGTTCGGCTGCACCGAGGCCTACATGATCGAGAACGGCAAGGTGACGCAGCCGATCAAGGGCGCGATGCTGATAGGCAACGGTCCGGACGCCATGCATCGCGTCTCGATGATCGGCAACGACATGAAGCTCGACACCGGCATCGGCATGTGCGGCAAGGCCGGACAGGGCGTGCCGGTCGGCGTCGGCCAGCCGCATCTGCGCATGAACCAGATGACGGTGGGCGGCACGCGGGTCTGAGCGAACGGCCCCGATGGCCGGGCTTATGCCTTGCCGATAGACCGGCGCGAAGTCGTGTAGAGAATCAGGAAGGCGATGACGCCACCGATCGCATATTTGACCCAAGCACTCAGGTAGTCGACGGTCCCGTCGTGGCCGGAGACATACAGCGCAGCTGCGACAAACGTCATGGCTGCGATGCCAAGTGCATAGGACGGCAATAGCCCGGTTCGAGCGATCTTTCGCAAAATCCAGGCGACGAGCGCACCCGAGAGCGCCATCATGAGAGTTGCGCCGGCGCTTACGTTATGCGGCGCCTGACATCGCGCTGCGGACATTTGGCGGGCTCCCAACAGTAGAGGTCGCGGACAGCGCGGTGGTGTCGTCCGCACTCGACCTCGCAAAGAAGGGAATGGATTTCGCAGATGCTCTGCATCTGGGGAAATCAGCTCATTGCGCTGGCTTTGCAACCTTTGATCGTAATTTCCTCAAGGCTGCAAAGACGGCGGGATATGACAGCTTGCAGGAAGCATGACAAAGGTCCGTCGCTGGCGCCCTGATGGTCGAGTCAGACCGAATGCGCCCGCTGATGCTTGCGTTTTCCAGTTTGAATTCCCGGCTGCACCTTGAAGTGAACACAATCGGCATTAGGAAATTGTTAGGTGTTTAACTGCCTGGGCTGCCGTTTCCGCACGAACGCAGTGCCGGCCTTCTGGTTGCGGTGGTGTTGGCAATGCGGCATTTCCCCGGCGTCCTGACCTCCTCTTTCCTGCTTGGCTTCGTTTCGTTGATTGGCGCGACATGGTTGCAAGCCAGTCCGGCGGCGGCACAGTCGACATTGTTCAAGTCGCGATCGACGCAATCTGCCGCAATTGGTGGAAGCACCAGCGTCCCCTACGGTTGGGTCGATTTCTGCCATCGCCGGCCAAAGGAGTGCAAGGTGCCCGCTCTGCCGGCCGCGAATATCAAGCTGACCGCGCAGAACCTACGCATCCTCAAGCGGATAAATCACAAGGCGAACAGCGCCATCAAACCCGTCAGCAATTTCGATCACTGGGGTACGATGGCGGATCACTGGGACTATCCGGTAGACGGTAAGGGCGACTGCAAGATCTACGCGCTCTACAAGCGCAAGCTTCTTCTGGCAGCGGGATTCCCCCGGCAAGCGTTGCTGATGACCGTGGTGCGCGACCTGGACAATGAAGGCCACACCATTCTGACGGTGAAAACCGACAAGGGTGATCTTGTCCTGGACAATCTGGTCAATGAGATCAGGCCCTGGAATGCGACGGGCTATTACTTCGTGAAACGTCAGTCGCAGCAGAACCCAAACACCTGGGTGTCGATCAACCAACGCGGCGGCACGTCGAAACGACTGTCGCCAAGTTCGTAGGGCCGAAGCCTCCAGGCTATCGCCGCTTCTTCGGCTTCTCCAGCAGTGCCACCGCTTCGACTTGCGGCGACCACAGGAACTGGTCGATCGGCGTCACGCTCTTCAAGGCGTAGCCGCCGTCGATGAGGATGCGCAGGTCGCGAGCCAGCGTCACCGGATTGCAGGATACCGCGGCAACGTAGGGAACATCCGAGCGGGCGATCTGCTTCGACTGGTCCTCGGCGCCGGCGCGCGGCGGGTCGAACACCACACCGTCGAACGCATTCAACTCCTTGAACGTCAGCGGCCGGCGGAACAGGTCGCGGCGTTCGCCCGTCACCCGCTTCAAGCCGGTGGCGAAGCGCGATCCACGGTCGAGCGCTGAAAGCGCTGCCGCATCGCCTTCCACCGCATGGACTTCCGACTTCGCGGCCAGGCGCAGAGCAAAGCTACCGCAACCGGCGAAAAGATCCGCCACCTTCTTGGCACGCTTCAGATGTCCGCCGACGATGTCGGCCATCGCCTGTTCGGCGGCCTCGGTTGCCTGCAGGAACGCGCCCGGGGGCAAGGCGACAGCGACGCTGCCGAACATGACCACCGGCTTTTTCGGCTCGATAATGATTTCGTCATCGATGGACAGCCTGGCAAAGCCCTGCGCCATGACGAAGTTAGCCGCGATCCGGCGCTGGTGCTCCCCGAGCTTGCCGGATTCGTGAACCGCGACATCGAGCCCCGAACCGGTCACGGTGACCGCCAGCCGGAACGATTTGGCGGTTGCGCAGACCAATTCGGCGAGCGCCTTCAAGCGATCGAGCGCGGCAACGATCTCCGGCAGCGAGATCGGGCATTCCGATATGGCGACGATCTCCGGCGACAGATGGCGATGGAAGCCGAGCAGCATGCCTGTCTCGGTGCGCCGGGCGGCAAGCACGACACGGCGGCGCGTCTGCGGTGCGCAGGCGACCAGGTCACCGATCTCGCAATCGATGCCCTTGCCCTTCAGGATGTGCGCCACTTTTTCGCGCTTCCACTGGCGATAGGCTTCGGCTTCGAAATGCTGGAGCGCGCAACCGCCGCATTCGGTGAAGTGGCGGCAGGCGGGATCGATGCGCAGCGGCGATGCTTCCAGCACCGCCATCAGCATGGCGCGATCCCTTTCGCGCGCGGCGGTGACCGTTTCACCGGGCAGTGTGAAGGGAATGAACAGATCGCCTGTCTCGGTCTCGGCGACACCGTCGCCCTGGGCGCCAAGTTTCCTGATGCTGAAGCGCGCGCTCATCGGTCCTTGATCCCACCGAGCAGGAATTCGCGATTGCCGTCGCCGCCATCGATCGGCGACAGATGCAGCCCCAGCGAGCGCCAGCCGGGAACGGAGTCCAGCCAATCCTGCAGCAGGCCGGCGACACGGGCGGCGTCGAAGGGATCCTTCAACAGACCACCCTTGCCGAGCGCTTCCCTGCCGGCCTCGAATTGCGGCTTGACCAGAAACATGGCCTTTGCGCCAGCCTTGGCCAGACCAAGGGCCGGCGGCAGCGCCAGTTTCAGCGAGATGAAGCTGACGTCGGAGACGATGAAATCCGGAATACGCCCGCCGAGATCGGTGACGGCGAGGTCGCGGGCGTTCAGCCCTTCGATCACCGTCACACGCGGGTCGCCGCCGATATCAGGATGCATCTGGCCATGACCGACATCGACGGCGGTGACATGGGCCACGCCGCGCTCGAGCAACACCTGGGTGAAGCCGCCGGTCGAGGCGCCGATGTCGAGCGCTTCACGGCCGGCAGGATCGAGGCCGAAATGATCGAGCCCGCCGATCAGCTTGAGTGCCGCGCGCGACACATAGCCTTGCGCCGGATCATCGATGGTAACGTGACATTGCGGCAAAACGCTCTGGCCGGGCTTGCGCGCAATGAGGCCGTCGACGGTCACAGTGCCGCGCTCGACCGCGTCGCGGGCACGCGAGCGGCTGGCAAACAGCCCGCGCTGGACGAGCAGGTCGTCGAGCCGCTGGCGTGCGCTGGCTGGCAGAGGCGAATTCATCGGCCTTCATGGCGAAAGCCGACGACGATGGCAAGAGCGCCAGCTGGAAGCATTTCGTCTCCCGTTCCCATCATCACGCTCAGCATCTTGCACGGCGACGATGGTGAGG
>NZ_RZPI01000525.1:0-4079 GCF_003998715.1 Mesorhizobium sp. M7A.F.Ca.CA.002.15.2.1 | reverse complement strand
GGGATCGCCAGGCACTGCTTCGACGGTCGGCAGCATGGACGGTGTGCTCTGCCCGCCTGCGGCGGCGAGGCCGGCGGCGCGGCCTTCGGCGATGGCTTCGGCCGTCGAGAAGCTTCCGGTGAAGGCGCCTGCGCCGATCCAGCTCTGTGTCGGCTCTGGCGGCAGGAAAGCTTGCCGCGCGGCGTTCCATTCCGCCTTGGCGCCGGCCTGGCTGGCCAGATGGATGGTCGGCGACCAGCCGCCGGACATCAGCAGGCAATCGGCATGGATACTGCGTGCATCACCGATGAGTGCCCCATTGGCCATGTCGAAGCGCTGCAGCTTGAGGCCGGACAGCGCCTTGCCGCCTTCGGTGGCGACGACGGCATGGCCGGCAAAGATCTCTGCCTCGGCTTCCGCGGCCAGCTTGCGCATCTCCGGCGAAAGTTCCGGCCTGACATCGGCGATGGCGACGACCGCGGCGCCGGCCTTCTTCAAGGCGACAGCCGCCCGATAGGCGCTGTCATTGTTGGTGAACAACGCGATCCGCTCGCCCGGCAGCACGCCGAATTCGTTGGCATAGCGCTCGGCGGCATGCGCCAGCATCACGCCTGGCCGGTCATTGCCGGGGAAGATGAGCGGCCGCTCGAACGCACCAGTGGCCAGGACCACGGATTTGGCGCGGATCGCCCAATAGCGATGGCGCGGCTCGCCCTTGCCGGGGTGCTCCTTGTGGTCGCTGACCCGTTCGAGCGCCGCAAGCGTGTTGTTGTCGTAGTAACCCCACACCGTGGTGCGCGGCAGAAGCCGGACATTGTCGCGGCCTGCGAGCTGGGCGACGGTGCGCCGCGCCCAATCGGCGGCAGGCGCGCCATCGATCGTTTCCTCGGACCAGTTGGCCGAACCGCCGAAATGCGGCTCGAGATCGGCCAGCATGACGCGCGCACCCTGATCGGCGGCGGCCTTGGTGGCCATCAGGCCGGCCGGCCCCGAGCCGACGACCAGCACGTCGCAAAAGGCGTTCATGCGTTCGTAGCGGGCCGGGTCTTTCGCCGATCCGGCACTGCCGAGACCGGCTGCGCGGCGGATGAAGTGTTCGCAGAACATCCAGAAACGCGTGCCCTTGAGCGGGCCGAACACCGGTCCCATGAAGGTCTTGTAGTAGAACCCGGCCGACAGGATCTTGCCGCCGAGCTGGTTGACGGCGTTGATGTCCCAGGCAAGCGAGGGAAAGCGGTTCTGGCTGATGGCAACCAGCCCGTCATGGATCTCGACCATGGTCGCTGGAATGTTGGGCTCGCGAACCTCGCCCTTCAGCACCGTCACAAGCGCGTTGGGTTCCTCGACGCCTGCGGTGAGCAGGCCGCGTGGGCGATGGTATTTGAACGAACGCCCGTACAACGTGACGCCCTTGGCCAGCAGGGCTGACGCCAGCGTGTCGCCGGCATGGCCGGTGTAGGCCGTGCCATCGAAGGTGAAGCGGATGGTTTTCAGCCGGTCGATGCGGCCGCCGGTGTCGGCACGGCGCGGGCTCATGCCTTGTCCTCCGCCTTGCGGCGCGCGGCCGGCCCATGATCGCCCCGCGCAAAGGCAACGCTGGAAATCTCATGCGTCAGCGTGTTGCGCACGACCTTGAGATGCGCGCGGCAGCCGCCGGAATGTTGCCAGATCTCATTGTGGTCGCCGGCCGGATTCAGCCGGTCATAGACATAGGCGTTCCACGCCTCGAAATTCTGCGAGGCGGGGTCGGGACGCTCACGATTGCCGTCACCCTGATAGGTGAACTCGATGACGTCGCGCGGGCCGCAATAGGGGCAAGTGATCAACATTGGACTCTACCTATTGCCTAATGCAGCCGCGGGTTTGCACCCTGGCCCTTGTCGTCGATCACCAGCCCGCGGTGGAAGCGGTCGAGCGTGAAGGGCGCGTTGAGGTCGTGCGGCTGGTCCTTGGCGATGGTCCAGGCGAAGCACCAGCCGGAAGCCGGCGTCGCCTTGAAGCCGCCATAGCACCAGCCGCAGTTGAGATACATGCCAGGCAGGGGGCCGGCGGTGATGATCGGCGAGCCGTCCATCGACATATCGCAAACACCGCCCCAGGAGCGCAGCATGCGCACGCGCGCGAGTCCCGGAAACAACGCCAGCATTTCACTCATCACCTCGTCGACGACAGGCAGATTGCCGCGCTGGGCGTAGCTGTTGTAGCCGTCGATGTCGCCGCCATAGATGAGGCCGCCCTTGTCCGACTGCGACATGTAGAAATGGCCCATGCCGAAGGTGACGACCGTGTCGATGAAGGGCTTCAGCGATTCCGTGACGAAGGCCTGCAGCACATGGCTCTCGATCGGCATCGTCTCGATGCCGGCCATCTGCATGACGCGTCCGGTGCTGCCGGCGACCGCCACGGCCACCTTCCTGGCGCGGATGTCGCCGCGCGAAGTGGTGACGCCTGATATGCGGTCGCCGTCGCGCAGGAAGCCGGTGACCTCGCAATTTTCGATGATGTCGACGCCGCGCCTGTCGGCGCCGCGCGCATAGCCCCAGGCCACCGCATCGTGGCGGGCGGTGCCGGCGCGGCGCTGCATCAGGCCGCCGACCACCGGGAAGCGAGCGCTGTCGGAGATATCGAGCGCCGGAATCAGGCGTTTGATCTCAGCCTTCGTCATCAGTTCGGCATCGACGCCGAGATGGCGCATGGCGTTGCCGCGCCTTGCATAGTCGTCGAACTGGGCCGGCGTGTGCGCCAGGTTCAGGCAGCCGCGCTGCGAGAACATGACATTGTAGTTGAGCTCGTGCGACAGGTTCTCCCACAGCTTCATCGAGTGTTCGTAGAAGCGGGTGTTGGCAGGCAGCAGATAATTCGAGCGCACGGCCGTGGTGTTGCGGCCGACATTGCCGGAACCGAGCCAGCCCTTTTCCACAACGGCGACATTGGTGATGCCGTGTTCCTTGGCAAGATAATAGGCGGTCGCCAGCCCATGACCGCCGCCACCGATGATGATGACGTCATAGGACGCCTTCGGGTCAGGCTTGCGCCATGCCGGCTTCCAATCCTTGTTTCCCTTGAGCGCGTTCGCGAGCAGCGAAAAGGCCGAGTACTCTGCCATTGATGTCATCCGGTTCGGGCGATGCGGCAGACTATAGAGCAGGCCGCATCCGCAAAGCCAATATTGCGCCATCGCCTTTCGACTGGCCGACGCCCGGGATGGGATCACTCGGCGTGAGTGATCGGTTGGGGCCAATGATCGGATGGGCTCGCGATACGACGGCTTGCCCCATGATAGGGCCGTCTTTATCAAGGACAGGCTTTCAAATTGCCTTTGCCGCCGATGAGTCGCCAACAAATCATGCTTTTCCGATTGCTTCGTCTCATCCTGGTACTCACGCTGGTCGTTTCGGCGCCGCTTTCGTTTGAGGCGATGGCGCAAGCGCTCGGCCAGGGCTCGGCCGGTTTGGTCACCGATCAGCAAAAGGTCATCCAGGATCTAACGGCCAAGACGGACGATCTCGAGAAGAAGATACAGCAGGACGGTGAGGACGATGCCTCACTCGTGGAGATCCGTCTGCAGCTGGAGGACCTGTCGCGGGCGGCACTCACCAGTGCGCTGGTATTCCGCTCGCGGCTCACCGAGATCAACAATCGCATCGAGGTGCTGGGTCCTCCACCGGCGGCGGGCCAGCCGCAGGAGCCCGACATCGTGACGGGCGAGCGTCAGGCGCTTGCATCGGAAAAGGCCGAGATCAACGCGGTCGTTGCCAGCGCACAGAACCTGTCGATCCGCATCAGCGGGCTGATCGACAAGATCGGCAATATGCGCAGCGAGCTGTTCCGCAATCTTTTGACCAAGCGCTACGTGCTGTCGGATGCGCTGAGCCCGCAGGTGTTTTCCGACGCCCGCGACGAGTTCGGCAATCTCTACAAGGCGGTGTCGTCCTGGTTGAGCTTTGCCTTCAAGTTCAAGTTCCAGGCGATCCTGGCGGCAACCTTCGTGGCGCTCGGGCTGGCGCTGGTGCTGCTGGTTGGCGGCAGGCGTCTGTTCGGGCGGGTGTTCGAAGCCGACCCCACCAATGAGGACCCATCCTATCTCAGCCGCCTTTCGG
>NZ_RZPI01000524.1:0-4083 GCF_003998715.1 Mesorhizobium sp. M7A.F.Ca.CA.002.15.2.1 | reverse complement strand
GGCGCCGACCAGCGGAATGGCGCTGAAGAAGCCGGTGATGACGGTGGCGCCCCAGAAGCTCATCTGGCCCCATGGCAGCACGTAGCCCATGAAGCCGGTCGCCATCATCAGGAGATAGATGATGCAGCCGAGGATCCACAGCAGTTCGCGCGGCGCCTTGTAGGAGCCGTAATAGAGGCCACGGAAGATGTGGATGTAGACGGCGACGAAGAAAAACGAGGCGCCGTTCGAATGCATGTAGCGCAGCAGCCAGCCCGAATTCACGTCGCGCATGATCTTCTCGACCGAGCCGAAGGCCAGATTGGTGTCGGCCGTGTAATGCATGGCCAGCACGATGCCGGTCAGGATCTGCGCCACCAGCATGATCGACAGGATGCCGCCAAAGGTCCATGCATAGTTGAGGTTGCGCGGCACCGGATAGGCAACGAAGCTGTCATAGACCAGCCGCGGCAGCGGCATGCGGGCGTCGAACCAGCGTCCGAGACCGGTTTTGGGCGTATAGGTCGAGTGTCCCTCGCTCATCGAAATATCCCCCTGCCTCAACCGATAAGGATCTTGGTATCGGAAATGAACTTGAATACCGGAACCGCCATGTTCTCCGGCGCCGGGCCTTTGCGGATGCGGCCGGCGGTGTCGTATTGCGAACCGTGGCACGGGCAGAACCAGCCGCCGAAATCGCCTTCCTGGCCAAGCGGAATGCAGCCGAGATGCGTGCAGACCTGAACCATCACCATCCAGGCTTCCTTGCCGGGCGTGGTGCGATTGGCGTCGGTCGCCGGTGCGTCGGCCGGCAGATTGGCGTTGCGGGCGATCGGATCCTTGAGATCGGCCAGCTTGACCGCCTCGCCGTCCTTCATTTCCTGTTCGGTGCGGTTGCGGACCACGACCGGCTTGCCGCGCCATTTGACGATCAGCGACATGCCCGGCGTCAGCGAGGCGACGTCGACTTCGACCGAGGCGAGCGCCAGCGTCGAGGCGTCAGGGCGCATCTGGTCGATGAACGGCCACGCGAAAGCACCCGCGCCGACCACTGCGGCCATGCCGGTGGCGACGTAGAGAAAATCACGACGGTTGGGATCCTGGGTGTCGGTTGCGCTCACGGGTGCCTGATCCTTTCGCCTCTTCCGTGCCGGTGGTTGAGCCTTGTTCCCCGCTCAAATTACGCCAACCCGACAGCGCATGGCGAACAGGCTTGCGAATTCCTCCGGCATTTGGACTTCGGTTTATGCGTGAAGCCCGTTTTTGTCCAGACGGGTGAAGGCACAAGGGCAGATTGTCGCGGGGACAAAATCCGCCGCCGGTCAACACGACGCCGGATAGCCGCCAACCATCACTAAACAACCGGGAAACACCCGCAAATCCGACGCCCTTGTTCGGCTCGACACAAGGCCCCAGCCGGGTCTATCCTTGTCATCATGGCACACGTCATAGACCGCGACACCTGGGCCGTTCGCTCGGACCATTGGAAGGGCGAGTTGCAATGTGGCGCCTACGGCTCCAACTCCTGCCTGATCTTCAACTATCTGCCTGATGTCGGCGGCGGCCCGCGCCTGCACACACATCCCTACGCGGAGATCTTCATCATCCGCCAGGGCACCGGCCTGTTCACTGTCGGCGACCAGGAAATCGAGGCATCCGCCGGCCAGATCCTGATCGTGCCACCCAATACGCCGCACAAATTCACCAATCTCGGCCCAGGCCCGCTGGAAACGACCGACATCCACGAGAATGGCAGCTTCATCACCGAATGGCTGGAGTGATCCCTATTTCGCGCCGAGCCTGGCCAGCACCGCTTTCGGGATGTTGTATTCACGAATGACGGCATCGTGCTTGCGCAAGCCGCACAGCTCGCGCTGGATGAAATAGCCATGCACCGCCTCGGCGGCATCCTTGAGCAGAAGGGGGCGCAGTTGCTCGTCGGCATTGTCGCGCAGCCTGGCCAGCGTTTCCTCTACCCGCTGGCCGGCGCGGCCGAGTGCTGCCGCCTTTTCCGCCAATATTTCATGGCCGAGCGCGTCGAAGGCGGCTTCGGCGGCCGAGGCGCCGGCAAGATGAGATGGCGGACGCAAGGACATTTCAGCCTCCTTTCCCGAAAACCATGCGGTGTGTGACGAACTCTTCGCCCGCCACGCGCTGAAAGCCAAGCCGTTCATAGAAACGGAAAGCTTCTTGCGGCGCGCGGGTGTTCAGCATGGCGAAATGGTGACGTGCCCTGTCGACAACGGTTTCGACCAGCATCCGGCCAAGGCCGGCGCGACGGTGGCGCGCGCTGACGAACAGGTGCCGGACCCGGCCGTGGCCCCTGTCCTCGAAATAGGGATCGATGTTCAACCCGCACACGCCGGCGAGTTCCCTTCCATACCATGCTCCGTACAGCGCCTCCCCCCGTTTCAGGAACTTGTTGCGGCCACTTGCCCAGCCATCCGCAAGGCGTACCAGCATCCAGTAGCCTTCCAGCCGGCTCTCTTCCTTCAGCGTGTCGAAGGCCGGCATGGTCGGCCGAAACCGCTTGAGCACGTAGCCGACCTCTGGGATGGCGCCTGTCGATCCACCCATTGAGCTACTCCGCCGGGCGCGTCTCTTCGAGCACGCTGTCCTCGTGATAGAGAAAACCGCCGGACTGCCGCTTCCACAGCCGCGCATAGAGCCCGTCGAGCGCCACCAATTGGTCATGCGTGCCTTGCTCGACAATGCGGCCGCCGTCGAGCACCACCAGACGATCGAGTGCTGCGATCGTCGACAGCCGGTGGGCGATGGCGATGACCGTCTTGTTTTCCATCAGCCGTGTCAGATTCTCCTGGATCGCCGCCTCGATGTCGGAATCGAGTGCCGAGGTCGCCTCATCGAGAATCAGGATCGGCGCATCCTTGAGGAAGACGCGGGCGATCGCCACGCGCTGGCGCTGGCCTCCCGACAGCTTGACGCCGCGCTCGCCGACAAACGCCTCGTAGCCGGCGCGGTCCCTGTTGTCGCGCAAGGTCAGGATGAACTCGTGCGCCTCAGCCTTTTTCGCCGCCGCGATCACCTCCGCATCGGTCGCGTCAGGCATGCCGAGCTTGATGTTGTCGCGCAGCGAACGGTGGAACAGCGCCGTGTCCTGGCTGACGACGCCGATATTGGCGCGCAGCGAATTCTGCGTAACTTTGGCGACATCCTGGCCATCGATGGTGATCGACCCGCTCTCGAGATCGTAGAGGCGCAGGATCAGATTGGCGAGGGTCGTCTTGCCGGCGCCGGACGGTCCGACCAGCCCTACCTTCTCGCCTGGCCTGACGACAAGGTCGATGCCGTTCAGCACGCCGAAACCTTTGCCGTAGTGGAACTCGACGTTCTTCACCGCGATACGGCCACCCGCAACGACGAGTTCCTTGGCGTCGGGCGCATCGGTGAGGCCGAGCGGCTGCGAGATCAGCGCCTTGGAATTCTCCAGCACGCCGAGGTTTCGCAAGATGCTGTTGAGCTGCATCATCAGCCGGCCGAGCAGCATGTTGAGCCGCAGCACCAGCGACAGGGTGAAGGCGACCGCGCCGACGGTGATCGAGCCCTCGACCCAGAGATAGACGGCAAAGCAGCCGATCGCCGTGATCATGATGCCCGACAGCGTGGTCAGCGCCATGCGCACGCCGGTCAGCCGGCGGGTGAACGGGCGCAATGCGTCGAGATAGATGTCGAAACCGTTCCTGATGTAGCGGTCGTCGCCATCGGCCGAGAACAGTTTCAGCGTCTGCACGTTGGAATAGGAATCGACGATGCGGCCGGTGATCATCGAGCCGGCCTCGGCTGTTTCCTCGGCATGCTTGCGGATTGCCGGCAAATAGAGCTTGGCCAGCCAGCCGAAGGCGGAAATCCAGATCACCACCAGAACCGCCAGCCTGAGATCGAGGCCTGCGACCAGCGCCAGCGTCGTCACCGTGTAGACGATCATAAACCAGACGACCTCGATGAAGCTTTCCATCAAGTCGCCGGTCGCCTGGCCCGCCTGCCAGACCTTCGTCGCGATGCGGCCGGCGAAATCGTTCTGGAAAAAGGCGTAGGACTGGCGCGAGACATGCCGGTGCGCCTGCCAGCGCACCAGATTGTAGA
>NZ_RZPI01000523.1:0-4089 GCF_003998715.1 Mesorhizobium sp. M7A.F.Ca.CA.002.15.2.1 | reverse complement strand
GTGTAGCCGGGGCCGAGTTCGAAGGTCTTGGCGGTCATCTAAGGTCATCCTCTTTCGGCAGCGGCACCGCCGTCGTCTCGGCGTGGCTGAACCGCCGCTTGGCGGCCCTGACGATCCGCAGCCGGCTGCCGCAATTGGGATCGGGACAAGCGATCTCGGCGTCCGAGGTCATCCAGTCGTTCGGGTGGGTTGGGCGCTGCTTGGCTGCCAGCAGCGGCAACACGGCGGCGATCGAATAGATCGAAAAACCCTGCCCTGCCGGCATCGACAGCATCTCGCCCTTGAGCTCGAAATAGTCGCCTTCCTTGGCGCCGCAATAGATAGGTTTGTCCTTGGGGATGATCGCCTCGACGCGAAGGTCGAACAGCTCGAAACCGTCGTCGGCCATGTCAGGCCTCCATCAGGCTGAAGGTGACATCGCAGGCGCCGTTGCGGCGGATGACACCGCACGCGGCGGCGAACCGGTCACGCTCTTCGACGCGCACCTGCGCCACCACACTGCCGGCCAGCCAGCCTATCGGGAACAAGAGCCGCGCGCCCTGCCCGTAGTAGAGGCCAATGTCGAAGATCGCATTGGGATTGCCGCCCCACATGCGTGGCGGCACGTAGGACAGTACGATGTCGCCCGGCTGCGGGTTCAGCGTCGCGTTCTCGGCCGGCAACGGTTTTGCATAGGCCTGGCCCTCGAGGTCGGCTGATGGAACCGGACAGGAAATCTCAGGCCCCGTCCACATCGCATGGATGCCCGGAACAACGCGTGGCGTGCCGAGGTAGGCCAAGAGGAAGGCAGCGTTTTCCGGCGCCTTCTCGGGCAGCAGCAATGCCGTTACGGAAAGCTGCGAGCGCGGCTCGGTGATCCTGATGGCGGTCATGTCTGGTCTTTCACGGCGGCGGCCTGCAGCTTGCTGCGCAGGAAGGTGAAGGGTCGGCTGATGTCGGCGACCAGCGACTCGCGCGCCGCCTGCGCATCCTGCGTGGACAGCGCCGTGACGATGCGGCGGTGATATTGGGCGGTGTCGACCTCGCCGGCTTCCGAGAAGGCGTAGATGGCGACACGAATGCAGGGACCCGATTGCAGCCACAGGCTCTCGATCATCGGGATCAGCACGGCCGAACCGCAGGAGCGGTAGATCTCGAAATGAAAGCTCTGGTTGAGCGTCACTTCGCGGTCGACGTCCTTCTTGTGTTTCAAAGCCCGCATCTCGTCCCATTCGGCGAGGATGGTTTCGATGGTGGCGATCTGGCGCGGACCCATGCGGGCGGCGGCCAGCGCGATCGCCTCGCCCTCGATCAGGATGCGAGCCCGCAGGAGATCGTCGAGGCGTTCCAGCGTGATCGGCGGCACGCGCACCGAACGGTTGGGCAGCGCCTCCAGCGCCTTTTCCGTGATCAGCCGGCCGAGCGCCTCGCGCACCGGCATGGTCGAGGTGACCAAGGCGTCAGCCAGGCCACGGATGGTCAGCACCTGGCTCGGTTCGAACAGGCCGCCAATCAGGGCGCGGCGCAGCTCGGAATACACGCGGTCCTGCACGGTCTCGCGGCCGACCGGCGCAAGCTGGGCCGCGATCACCTCGTTGTTCTTTTCGATGGCAGCCTTTTGCATGGAATTCCGTTCGTGGCCGGTTTTCGGCTTGCGGAGGAAATTAAAGCCGAATAGCGTGATCAACGCAAGTGTGATCACAAATCATAATCAGGAGGCGGCAGCGATCGTCTTCGGCCAGAGGGTTTGATGAGCGAGGCAACCAAACGGCAAGGGGAAATCCGCGCGCCGGTTCTGACGGCAAGGAATGTCGTCAGGCGGTTCGGCGGCCTTGTCGCGGTCAACGACGTCTCGTTTAACGTCAAAGCGGGCGAAATCCTCGGCCTCATCGGCCCCAACGGCGCCGGCAAGACGACGATGATGGACATCGTCACCGGCAAGACGCGGCCCGACGAGGGCGAAGTGTTCTTCGACGGCCAAGTCGATCTGACCAAGCACGACGAGGCCGAGATCGCAATGATGGGCATTGGCCGTAAATTTCAGAAGCCGACCGTCTTCGAAAGCCACACGATCGAGGAAAACCTGATGCTGGCGCTGAAGGGTCCTCGCTCGATCTTCCCGGCGCTGTTTCACCGCCGCTCGGCCGCCGAGACGCGGCAGATTGATGACATCCTCGGCATCATCCGGCTTGGCGACAAGCGTGACGAACTGGCGGCCAATCTCAGCCATGGGCAAAAGCAGTGGCTGGAGATCGGCATGCTCTTGGCGCAGGACCCGAAACTGCTTCTGGTTGACGAGCCGGTCGCCGGCATGACCGATGCCGAGACCGAGGAAACCGCGCGGCTGCTCAAGGATATCGCCCGCGACCATTCGGTCATCGTCGTCGAGCACGACATGCATTTCGTGCGCGAGCTCGGCGTCAAGGTCACCTGCCTGCACGAGGGCTCGGTGCTCTCGGAAGGCACACTCGATTTCGTGTCGGCCGACGAGCGTGTCGTCGAAGTCTATCTGGGGAGATGAGCATGGTCTGGCGGGTTCAGTTCCATCACTTCGATCTGTCGTTTCTCAGGTTCTGGAGACGGCGCTGACATGCTCGAAGTTTCCAATGCCACGCTGCACTACGGCGCCGCCCAGGCGCTGCGCGGCGTATCGCTGAAGGCGGGCGCCGGCAAGATCACCTGCGTGCTCGGCCGCAACGGCGTCGGTAAGACCAGTTTGATGAGATCGATCGTCGGCCACCACCGGCTGACGAGCGGAAGCGTTGCCTTCGAGGGGAAGGCGCTCGACCGGAGCGCGGCGTATGACCGCGCCCGGTCGGGCATCGCATTCGTACCGCAGGGCAGGGAGGTCTTTCCGCTGCTCACCGTGCGGGAGAACCTGGAATCAGGCTTTGCGCCGCTGAGGCGAGCCGACCGCAACATTCCGGCGCATGTCTTCGAATTGTTCCCTGTGCTGAAGCAGATGCTCGGCCGTCGCGGCGGCGATCTTTCCGGCGGCCAGCAGCAACAGCTCGCCATCGGGCGGGCGCTGGTGATGCGGCCGAAACTGCTCGTGCTCGATGAACCGACCGAGGGCATACAGCCGTCGATCATTAAGGACATCGGCCGCGCCATCCGCTATCTACGCGACCAGGCGGGCATCGCCGTGCTTTTGGTCGAACAATATCTCGATTTCTGCCGCGAGCTCGCCGACGAGGTCAACATCATGGACCGGGGCGTGATCGTCCATACCGGCCCGGCTGAAGATTTAGACCGGGCTGATGTGCGGAAGTTCCTTACCGTCTAGCATTGGCGGTGAACTTCAGTTGGCGATCCGAAGTTCTTGCCAAGTCCAATATTTCTCCATCCGATCACCTGCGTCTCTGGCACGCTCAATATCGCGTGCTAGTCTTTTCCATGGCTTTGTGAGTCGGCCGCTTCCGTATCAGTCTGGTTATCGCAGATCGAGGACCACGGCCAATGCCGGGCAAGTTTCACGCAAGCAAGGCTGCCTAGCTTCCCTCCTGCGATCTCTGTCGTTCAAACGCGTTTGGGCACACAGGCTAAGGGACAGCCATGGAACGTTACGTCGAGGATTACCAGAAGCGGCGGCTTACCGAACGCGTCGACATCATCGCTGCCATCAATATCTTGAGATCACAGGGCTGCGACTACGACGATCTGATCGAGGAGATCACCAAGGTCTTCTATGTCGATCTCGATACCTTCAATGAGATTGTCATGGCGGCCTAGGAGCCGCATTCGTCTCCCCACGATCAGAGGCCGGTGTTGCGCGATTAGCTTGCGCGCCTGAACGGAGATGCGGTGACGCGGTTACGGCCTCCGCGCTTGGCGTCGTAGAGCGCCTTGTCGGCGGCGTTGAGCACCTTGTCGAAGCCGAGGCCTTCCTTGGTGCCGAAAGCAAATCCGGCACTGACGGTGCATATCAGCGAGCCTGTCTCGGTTTCGATGCGGTGCGCGGCGAAAGCTGCCCGTATGGCCTCGGCGGTGGCCTCCACCGTTTCGGGCAAGGTCCGCTTCAGCACCAGCGCGAACTCCTCGCCGCCCATGCGCGCGGCGACGTCGGCCGGGCGGCGATTGCTGGCGAGTTCCCGTGCAAACACCCTCAGC
>NZ_RZPI01000522.1:0-4099 GCF_003998715.1 Mesorhizobium sp. M7A.F.Ca.CA.002.15.2.1 | reverse complement strand
ACAAGGCGCTGGGCGGCATCAAGGACATGGGCTCGACGCCCGACCTGATGTTCGTGATCGACACCAACAAGGAAGCGATCGCCATTCTCGAGGCCAAGCGCCTCGGCATTCCGGTCGTCGCCATCATCGATTCGAACTGCGATCCGGACAAGATCGACTTCCCGATCCCCGGCAATGACGACGCGGCCCGCGCCATCCAGCTCTATTGCGATCTGATCGCCAAGGCTGCGATCGACGGCATTGCCCGTCAGCAGGGCGCGCTCGGCGTCGACATCGGCGCTTCGATCGAAGCTCCCGTCGAACCGGCGCTCGACCCGGCTCCGGCCCCGGCTGCAGACGCTCCGGAAGCTTGATAATCGAAGGCCGGTTGCGGCCTTCATCTTTCTCATATTCTGGCACGCTAAACAGACGCACCATCGAATACCGATGGTGCGTCGGTGCATTTAAAACAAAGAGGCGACAATGAGCATTTCGGCTGCACAGGTCAAAGAACTCCGCGACTTGACCGGCGCGGGCATGATGGATTGCAAGGCGGCGTTGACCGAGACCAACGGCAACATGGAAGAGGCCGTCGACTGGCTGCGCAAGAAGGGTATCTCCAAGGCTGACAAGAAGGCTGGCCGCACCGCGGCTGAGGGCCTGATCGGCGTCGACAACGGCGTGCGCGAGGCTGCCGTCGTCGAGGTCAATTCCGAGACCGACTTCGTTGCCCGCAACGCCGCGTTTCAGGAAATCGTCGCCAATGTTGCCAAGGTTGCGCTGGCCTACGGCACGACGGAAGCTGTGGCCGCCGCAAAGTATCCAGGTTCCGACAAGTCGGTTGCCGACACCATCAAGGACGCTGTCGGCACCATCGGCGAAAACATGGGCTTCCGCCGCTCGGCCAAGCTCACCGTCCCGCACGGTGCTGTCGCCACCTACGTCCACAACGCAGTTGCCGATGGTCTTGGCAAGCTCGGCGTTCTGGTCGCGATCGAGACCACGGGCAATGAGCATGCCGCCAATGCCTTTGGCCGCCAGGTTGCCATGCATGTCGCCGCCACCAACCCGCTGGCGCTGACGGCCGAGCAGATCGATCCGGCTGCGGTCGAGCGCGAGAAGGCGATCTTCGCCGATCAGGCGCGCCAGTCCGGCAAGCCGGAAGCGATCATCGAAAAGATGGTCGAAGGCCGCCTACGCAAGTTCTATGAGGAAGTCGTGCTCCTGAAGCAGGCCTTCGTGCTCAATCCCGACATCACTGTCGAGCAGGCACTGAAGGATGCCGAGAAGGAAATCGGCGCTCCGGCCAAGATTTCCGCCTATCTGCGCTTTGCGCTCGGCGAAGGCATTGAAAAGGAAGAGACCGATTTCGCGGCGGAAGTCGCGGCTGCGGTGAAGAAATAATCCTTACAAATAGCCCCTGAAGGGGCTTCTCAGCTCAGGCAACTCGGCCGGGTGTCCGCAAGGATGCCCGGCCGATTTCTTGTGCGGTGTCGATAAAGGCCCTGAGCTTCGGCGCCATTGACGCCCGGCGCGGGAAATAGAGGAATAGCCCCGGTTCCTCGATCGCCGTCTGCGGCAGCACCTGGACCAGGCGGCCCGCGGCAAGATCGGCGCGCGCCAGCGGCTCGAAGACATAGGCAAGCCCGACGCCTGCAAGCGCAAGATCGATTGCTGCGAGCGAATCCGTCACGACAACGCTGCCCCGCGTCTCCATGGCGATGTCCTTGCCATCCTCGATCAGATCCCAGCGATAGAGCGCACCGGAGCGGACGAGCCGGTAGCCAATACAATTGTGGTTCGCCAAATCGGCAACGCTGCTGGGACGGCCGTGCCGTCCGATATAAACGGGCGAGGCCACGATGACGACGGAGAACGGCGGCGTCAGCCGGACCGCGACCATGTCCTGGGCGATCATCTCGCCAAGCCGGATGCCGGCATCGAAGCCTTCGCCGACGATATCAACCAGACCCTGGTCAGCGAAGACCTCGACGGTAACCTCCGGATAGCGCTCGGCCATCGCGGCGACCACCGGCGTCACCGCCAATGGTATGGCGATGTTGGAGGCGTTGATCCTGAGCAGGCCAGACGGCCTGCCTTTGACGCTGCGGATACGGTCCATCCGCTCGGCAATATCCTGGAGGGCCGGAGCCGCCGTTTCCACCAGCGCCTTGCCGGCCTCGGTGAGCGAAACGCTGCGCGTCGTCCGTGCGAACAAAGGCTGGCCGATCCGCTCTTCGACAATGCGCACCGCATGGCTGACTGCCGAAGGGCTCATGCCGAGTTCGGCGGCGGCAAGCGCAAAGCCGCCGCGTCGGGCCACGGCGACGATCACAGGCAAGTGGGTGAGCAGGTCCCGGTACATTCATGCATGATATCGCATGGTCCATACGAACAATGCAATCTTATCGATGTCGACCGAGCGGTCCACATTGCCGGCCGCACGTCGGCGATGGGCTGATGGCATCGAGGAGAAAGAACATGAATGCGTTGAAGCGCGTAACTTTCGCGGCAGGCATGGCGTTGGCGCCGATGGACGCCGGCGGGGCGGAGCCATCAGACTGGCGGGCCCTCGCAGACGAACGCGCGGTCATTCGCATTGCCGATGCCATCGACCGGGCCGTCGACGCCCAGGACTGGAAGCTTGCACGCAGCTATTTCGCGGATCGGGCCACTGCCGATTTCAGCAGCCTTTCCGGACAGCCGGCGGCCAACATCGCTTCCGACGACCTGATTGGCGCCTGGGCGGCCAACCTCAAGGGCAGCAAGACAAGCCTGCATCTGCGCACCAATCACCAGGTCGTTCTCGAAGGGGACACGGCGACTGTCCTGTCGAACGGCTATGCCTGGAACCGGATGGAAGGCAATGGCGACCCGCTTTGGGAGGTCTGGGGCACCTATGAGCATCACCTGACGCGTTTTGCGGATGGCTGGAAGGTCGATGGCTTTGCGTTCCGCATGACACACGAGCGCGGCAATCCCTGGGTCAAGACCACTCCGGGCCAGTGACGCTCGGGCATCTATCACCAAGCATTGGAAGACGATTATGACCATGACCTACTACACTCTTGGCAACAGCGGCCTCAGGGTCAGCCGGCTGGCGCTGGGCACGATGACTTTCGGCACGGAATGGGGCTGGGGAGCCGACAGGGATACGGCGCGGGCGATGTTCGACGCCTATGTCGAGGCGGGCGGCAATTTCTTCGACACGGCGGATCTCTACACAGACGGCACGGCCGAAGCCTGGCTTGGCGAATTCATCGCCGAGCGCGGCTTGCGCGACATGGCGGTGATCGCCAGCAAGTTCACCATGAACATGCAGCCCGGCAATCCGAATGCCGGCGGCAATGGCCGCAAGAACATCATGCGGGCCGTCGATGCTTCGCTGAAACGGTTGGGGACCGACTATATCGATCTCTATCTCATGCATGTCTGGGACAGGCTGACCCCGGCCGAGGAGGTCATGCGCACGCTGGACGACCTGGTTCGGATGGGCAAGGTGCGCCATGTCGGTCTTTCGGATGTGCCCGCCTGGTATGCGGGCCGCGCACAGGCGATCGCCGAATTGCGCGGATATGAGCCGGTTTCGGCGCTACAGCTCGAATATTCATTGGCCGAACGCGCGATCGAGAATGAGTTCGTGCCATTCGGCACGCGCCATGGCGCCGGCATCATGGTGTGGAGCCCGCTGGCCAGCGGACTGCTGAGCGGCAAGTATCGGCCGGCTCAGGCCGGAACCGCGGGCCGGCTCGACGGATTTCGCAACTCGACGCATCCGGGGTTCCAAAAGTTCACGCAACGCAACTGGGCTATCGTGGCCGAACTCGAGAAGGTCGCATCCGAGATCGGCCGCAGCATGCCTCAGGTCGCGCTCAACTGGGTAGCGACGCAGCCGGGGATCGCGACCGTCATTCTCGGTGCGACGACGCTCAGCCAAATGCAGGACAATCTTGGCGCGCTGGATTTCGAGATTCCGAAAGCGCATCGCGACCGGCTGGAGAGGGTCAGCAGAACTCCAGCGCCGTTTCCCTATTCCTATTTCGGCGCGCAGATACAGGCGCGCGTCACCGGCGGCGCGACAACCGGCGACAAGCCCTCCAACTACGTGTCACCGGTGCTT
>NZ_RZPI01000521.1:0-4107 GCF_003998715.1 Mesorhizobium sp. M7A.F.Ca.CA.002.15.2.1 | reverse complement strand
AATGGCGGCGCGGTGTGGGCAGCAACCGAGGGCGACGGGCCGGGAGCGCCCGACGGCATGAAGATCGACAGCCGCGGCAATCTTTACTGCACCGGACCCGGCGGCATCCACATTTTCGACGCGTCGGGCACCATTCTTGGCGTCATCCGGACGCCCGAAGATTGCGCGAATTTCACCTTCGGCGACGACGATTTGCAAAGCCTCTACATTGCCGCGTCGACGTCGCTGTACCGGCTCAGGGTGCGCGTGCCGGGATTGAGACTGTTTTGAGCTCGCGACAATCCGTGCTCAAATCAGAGTTGGGAGTGAGGCCGGGTCAAAGCCGGTGGGAATACAGCAGTCAACACATCTGGGAGGATAACGACATGAAGAAACTGTTCGTTCTGGGCGCTCTGGCGGCAATGCTCGCTTCGGGCACGGCGCTGGCCGACACCAGTGGCAAGAAGATTGCTTTTTCCAACAATTATGCCGGCAATTCCTGGCGACAGGCGATGCTCGACAGCTATGGCATCGTCACCAAGAAGGCGGTCGCCGACAAGGTGGTCGGCGCGGCCGACATCTTCACCACCGCCGACAAGGAGGTGCCGACGCAAGCGGCGCAGGTGCAGAACCTGATCCTGCAGGGCTATGACGCCATCGTCATCAACGCTGCCTCGCCGGATGCGCTCAACGGCGCCATCAAGCAGGCCTGCGATGCCGGCATCACCGTCGTCTCCTTCGATGGCACCGTGACCGAGCCTTGCGCCTACCGCGTCGTCGTCGACTTCAAGGACATGGGCAAGCAGGAAGTCGAGCAGATGGCCAAGTTCCAGCCCAAGGGCGGCAATCTGCTTGAAATCCGCGGCCTTGCCGGCACCTCGATCGATGATGCCATCCATGCCGGCATCCTCGAAGGCGTCGCCGCCCATCCCGAGTTCAAGATCGTCGGTTCGGTGACCGGCGACTGGGACCAGACGACGGCGCAAAAGGCGGTGGCGACCATCCTGCCGTCGCTGCCCGACATCGTCGGCGTCGTCGATCAGGGCGGCGACGGTTACGGCGCCGCACAGGCCTTCGCCGCCGCCGGCAAGCCGCGCCCAACCATCATCATGGGCAACCGCCAGGACGAGTTGCAGTGGTGGAAGGAGCAGAAGGACAAGGACGGCTACCAGACCTGGTCGGCATCGATCGCGCCCGGCGTGTCATCGCTCGCCTTCTGGGTGGCGCAGCAGGTGCTCGACGGCCGCACCGATATTCCGCACGACCTGCTGGTGCCGTATCTGGCCTTCACGCAGGACGATTTCGAGGCCGAGCTGCCAAAGATCCCCAAGGGCGGCGTCGCCAGCCACGAATACACGCAGGAAGACGCGATCGCGGCCATCAAAGCCAACATCAAGTGAGTGTCGGCCAAGCGTTGCCGTCCGTATCGCCAAGCGAGTATCGTTGAGCATGCCCAGGGGTAACGCTGACATCATCAGACTGAACGGCGCCGAAAAGCATTTCGGCGCCGTTCGCGCGCTGGGTGGCGTGGATTTTCACGTCGGACCCGGCGAATGCGTCGGGCTCGTCGGCCACAATGGCGCCGGCAAATCGACGCTGATGCACATGGTGGCGGGCACGCTGGTGCCCGACAGCGGGCAGATCGGCGTGCATGGCGACACCGAGGACAACTACTCGGTGTCGCGCGCGCAGCAGCTCGGCATACGCTGCGTGTTTCAGGAACTGTCGCTGTGCCCCAATCTCAGCGTCGCCGAGAACACACGCATCAACCACGCTTCGCTGCGTGGCTTCGGCTGGCGGCGCAAGGCGGCCGAGCTGATCGCCGCCAAGCTCGACGAGATCTTTCCGGGTCATAGCATCTCGGCGTCGGACATTGTCGGCGACCTGTCGATCGGCCGTCGCCAGATGGTCGAAGTGGCGCGCGCCTTCACCGTCACCCAGGATCGTCTCGACCTCGTCATCCTCGACGAGCCGACATCGTCGCTCGACGCGCATACGGCGGGCCAGTTGCTGGCCTTCGTGCGCCGCTTCGTTGCCGGCGGCAAAAGCTGCATCCTGATCTCGCATGTGCTGGGGGAGGTGCTGCGCAACGCCGACCGCATCGTGGTGATGCGCGACGGCAAGGTGGTTGTCGCCGACGCCGCCACCGCCTTCGACCGTAACCGGCTGGTGACGGCGATGGGCGGCGCGGAAGCGCGCCAGAAGATCGCGGCGCAAATCGCTGCCGCCAAGCCCGCCGCCAGTCCGCTGAGGGTCCGGGCGCGGCCCGCCGCGCAGAAGGACGGCACCGACCTCGTCGCCTGCGCTGGGGAGATCATCGGCCTTGCCGGGCTGGCGGGCCACGGCCAGACCGATCTGCTGCTGGCGATCTTCCGCGGCGCCACGCGCGCCCGGGCCGGCATCGAGGTGACAGCGCCGGTGGCGCTGGTCGCCGGCGACCGCCAGTCGGACGGTATCTTTCCGGAATGGTCAATCGCCGAGAATATCGGCATCCGCTCGCTGGCGCGGCTGCGCAGCGGGCTGCTGATCTCGCCGCAGCGTGAGGCCGAGCTTGCTGCATTCTGGCAGAAGAAGATCGGCATCCGTACGCCTGATATGAACAACAACATTTTCTCGCTATCGGGCGGCAACCAGCAGAAGGCGCTGTTTGCGCGTGCGCTCGGCTCGGATGCACAGATCGTGCTGATGGACGACCCGATGCGCGGCGTCGACATCGGCACCAAGCTGGAGGTCTACGACCTCGTGCGCGAGGAGGCTGCCCGCGGCCGTACCTTCCTCTGGTACACCACGGAAACCGAAGAGCTCGACAATTGCGACCACATCTATGTCTTCAAGAACGGCCGCATCGTCGCCAATCTGCGTCGCGACGAGTTGACCGAAGAGAAGATCATCCAGTCCTCCTTCGGCGATGCGGCCTGAGATGACGGCGGCGACACTCGAAAACGGTCTCAAGGCGTCCGCGGCGCGCGGCAGCGCGGCACGCGCGCGCCTGCTGCGCGGATTGCTGCCGGCGCTGTCGCTGGCGTTGGTGCTCATCGCCATCGCCTGGCTCAACCCGCGCGCCATCAGCTATTTCGGCTTCAGCCTGATGCTGAACCTGGCGATCCCGATCGCGCTGGCGACGATCGCGCAGATGTTCGTCATCGCGGGCAACGAACTCGACCTGTCGATCGGCACCTTCGTCGGTTTCGTCGGCTGCGTCACCGCGACCTGGCTGAAGGACGCTCCGCTGATCGGCGTCGCCATACTGCTCGGCTCGATCGGCATCTATGCGCTGCTCGGGGCGCTGATCCATCTGCGCAATTTGCCGTCGATCGTGGTGACGCTCGGCATGAGCTTCGTCTGGCAGGGGCTGGCCATTCTCGTGCTGCCCAAGCCGGGCGGCAAGGCGCCGGACTGGCTGCTCGGGCTGATGGCGTTCAAGCCGCCTTTTGTGCCGTTCCCGATCATTGCGGCGCTGCTGATCGGCCTCATCGTCCATTTCGGCCTTATGCGCACCTCCTACGGCGTGATCTTGCGCGGCTCGGGCGGCAATCCGGCGGCGCTCGGTCGCGCCGGCTGGTCGCTGCTCCGAACCAAGATTGTGCTGTTTGCGCTCGCCGGCCTGTTCGGCGTGCTGTCCGGCATGGCGCTGATCGGTATCACCACCTCGGCCGACGCCAATATCGGCAATGGCTACACGCTGCTGGCGATCGCCGGCGTCATCCTCGGCGGCGGCGAATTCGTCGGCGGCCGGGTGTCGCCGATCGGTGCGGTGATCGGCGCGCTGACGCTGGCGCTGGCCGCCTCGCCGCTGCTCACCTTCATGCACATCCCGCCGGACTGGCAGGTGGCCGCCAACGGCGCCATCCTGATCATCGTGCTGGCGGCGCGCGTGCTGATCAGCCGCAAGGAGAGGTGAGCGATGACATCGGTGAGATCGCTGCTTACCAAACCCTGGATCTGGTCGTTCATTGGCGCCTTGCTGGTGTGGCTGGCGACGATCGCCTTCACCGGCGGTTATGGCGGGGGTGGCATGGTGACGGCAGCCCTTTCGCTGGCGGTATTCACCGTCATTGTCGGCGTCGGCCAGATGTTCGTCATCACGCTGGGACCAGGCAATGTCGACCTGTCGCTGCCGGCCAATCT
>NZ_RZPI01000520.1:0-4119 GCF_003998715.1 Mesorhizobium sp. M7A.F.Ca.CA.002.15.2.1 | reverse complement strand
GGCGTCTATGAGATTCCCGACGAGTTCCTGGCCAGAAAGATCATCTCATGGTCGACCTTCGGCAGCGCGCGGCAGGCCAATCATCCGTTTACGCAATTGTTCCAGCCCAAGGAATTCGCATCGCTCGATTATTCCACGCTAAAACTGGTGCGCACGCCGGAAGCGCTGGTCGAGCGGCTGGACAATGGCGCCTGCCAAGGTTGCCATCAGGCCGGTTCCACTGCCGGCTTCCATTTCATCGGCCTTGACGACAAGACGACATCGCCGCTCAACCGCATCGAGGTCGACATCTCGCCGCATCTTCATGCCGAGATCCCGCGCCGCCAGGCCTGGCTGCGCGCTACAGCTGAGGGCAGGGAGCCAAACCGCTTCCGTCCGCTCTCCTTTGCGCCGCCGGCAGCCTGGACGGACGCCGCGGTCGACTACGCGCCGGCCGAGATGGCCATGCCGTGCCTGATGCCGGAAGATGCGGACCGCTTCGGTGCGACCTGGAAATGCGGCGGCGGCACCGTCTGCACGCCGCTGGCCACCGCTTCGGGCGTGCACACGAAACTGGCGCAATGCCTGCTGCCCAAGGACAGCGAAAAACTGTTTTCCGGCCATCCCTGCCTGACCGGCTCGATCGCCAGCAATGCGGCGCAGCCTTTCAACGACCGCTACAGCAAATCGGGCCAGTTCGCGGCCTTCGCGCCTGCCGCGTCGCGCACCGCCTACACCTGCCGTCCGCCGAAGATCGGCGTGCCGGGCGGCATCGCCTATCGCGGCTGCGACGACAAGGACCGTGCCTTCGCGGCCTTCAAAGCTGGCAAGCCGATGCCGAACGAGATTTGCGGGCTGGTCGGCGGCAAGAAATTCGACATCTGCGTGGCCACCAACAATTTCGACCAATGCCTTGGCGGCGCCGTCAATCGCGGCAACCGGCCGGCCTGTTCGGCCGATCATTTCTGCCGCGAGGACTATATGTGCCAATCGCTGCCGCCGGACACGCCGGGCATCGGCAAAGTGAAAGGCATCGGCTTCTGCTCGCCGACCTATTTCATCTTCCAGATGCGCATCGACAATCACGCGACACCGTGGGGCAGCCCTGTCCGCGCCACCATGGGAGCGGGGTTCGGGGCGGCGGAAGAGGAGTGAGTTGCCGGCGTCTCACAGCGGGATGTTGTCGTGCTTCTTCCAGGGGTTCTGCATGTCCTTGTTGCGCAGCATGCGGAGCGCCCGCGCAATACGGCGGCGGGTCGAGTGCGGCATGATCACCTCGTCGACATAACCGCGTTCGGCGGCGACGAAGGGCGACAGGAAGCGATCCTCGTATGCCTTTGTATGGGCTGCGATCTTTTCGGCATCACCGATGTCCTTGCGGTAGATGATCTCGACCGCGCCCCTCGCACCCATCACCGCGATCTGTGCCGTTGGCCAGGCATAGTTCATGTCGCCGCGCAGGTGTTTTGAGGCCATCACGTCATAGGCGCCGCCATAGGCTTTTCTGGTGATGACTGTGATCTTCGGCACGGTGGCCTCGGCATAGGCGAACAGCAGTTTCGCGCCATGCTTGATCAGCCCGCCATATTCCTGCGCTGTACCGGGCAGGAAGCCGGGGACATCGACGAAGGTGACGATCGGAATCGAAAAACAGTCGCAGAAGCGCACGAAGCGCGCCGCCTTGCGGCTGGCGTCCGAATCGAGCACGCCGGCCAGCACCATTGGCTGGTTGGCGACGAAGCCGACCGTGCGGCCCTCGACGCGCCCGAAGCCGGTGACGATGTTCTTGGCGAAATTCTGCTGGATCTCGAAGAAGTCGCCTTCGTCGGCGACCTTCAGGATCAGCTCCTTGATGTCGTAGGGCTTGTTGGCGTTGTCGGGAATCAGCCGGTCGAGCGACAAATCATGGTCGGTGACCGACTGGTAGCATTCGATCTCGGGAAGCTCCGATGTGTTGGAAGCCGGCAGCAGGTCGACCAGCCGGCGCATCTGCAGCAGCGCCTCGACGTCATTGTCATAGGCGCCGTCGGCGATCGAGGATTTCGTCGTGTGGACGGAAGCGCCGCCGAGACTCTCGGCGGTCACCGTTTCGTTGGTCACGGTCTTCACCACATCCGGTCCGGTGACGAACATGTAGGAGGTATCGCGCACCATGAAGATGAAGTCGGTCATGGCAGGCGAATAGACATCGCCGCCGGCGCATGGACCCATGATGACGGAAATCTGCGGGATGACGCCTGAGGCAAGCACGTTGCGCTGAAAGATCTCGGCATAGCCGCCGAGTGCTGCGACGCCTTCCTGGATGCGCGCGCCGCCGGCATCGTAGAGGCCGATGATCGGCGCCCGGTTGCGCAGCGCCATCTCCTGTACCTTGATGACCTTCTCGGCATGCGCTTCCGACAGCGAGCCGCCGAACACGGTGAAATCCTTGGCGAAGAGATAGACCGGGCGGCCGTTGACCGTGCCCCAGCCGGTGACGACGCCGTCGCCGGCGATCTTGGTCTTCTCCATGCCGAAGTCGGTCGAGCGGTGTTCGACATACATGTCGAATTCCTCGAAAGAGCCCTCGTCGAGAAACACCTCGATGCGTTCGCGCGCGGTGAGCTTGCCCTTCTTGTGCTGGGCATCGATGCGGGCCTGGCCACCACCCATGCGGGCGATCTCGCGGCGGCGCTCGAGTTCCTTCAGCACGTCCTTCATCGATTACCTCCCAAGCCAGCGGCATTTCGTGGTAATCGTGCCGGCAAGCGAGCGCAAGCGCCGCTTGCTCCGTGGATTTTGCTGCGCTGCAGCATGACGCCCCTTGCATTTGGTGGCGAACTGGGCCATATGCGGCGGCATAGGCGCTTGGGCCGGGACTTATCCGGCCTTCTCGACGAATGAGACTGGTTGCGTCTGTTTTCCCTCTTTCCGGTATATCGGCCCTTTTTCCGGTAAATCACAAAGCGGCGAAAAAGCCCCGTGGCATGATGCCTGCGGGCACGACAGCGCAGCCGAGTGGACGAACCCGTCCGCCCGCCTTGTCGTTTCATGAAAATTTGTTCGACGGCAGGTTGCGCCCTGCCGCCATCGATGTTTGCGGCCAGAAGCCGCGTGAAAGAAGATTATTTTGACCAACGAAAACACTTTGCCCGGTAGCAACACTGCGGAACTCACCGGTTTCGCGGCACTGGGTATTACGGGCGCGCTGCTCAAGGCCACCCACAACGCCGGCTTCACCGAGCCGAAGCCTATCCAGGCGCAGGCGATCCCGCCGCAGATGGAAGGCCGTGACATTTTCGGCATCGCCCAGACCGGCTCCGGCAAGACCGCGGCCTTCGCTCTGCCGATCCTGTCGAAGATCATCGCACTCGGCACCAAGCGCCGGCCGAAGACGGCGCGTGCGCTTATCCTGGCGCCGACGCGCGAACTCGCCGTGCAGATCGAGGACACGATCAAGATCCTCGCCAAGGGCGCGCATGTCTCGACCGCGCTCGTGCTTGGCGGCGTCTCGCGCTTCAGCCAGGTGAAGAAGGTTGCGCCCGGCGTCGATATCCTGATCGCAACGCCCGGCCGGTTGACCGACCTGGTGCGTGAGGGCGACCTCATGCTTGCCGACACCAAATGGCTGGTGCTCGACGAGGGCGACCGCATGCTCGACATGGGCTTCATCAACGACGTCAAGCGCATCGCCAAGGCGACCGCGCCCGATCGTCAGACGGTGCTGTTCTCGGCGACCATGCCCAATGAAATCGCCGAACTGGCCAAGGGCCTGCTGAAGAACCCGATCCGCGTCGAAGTCGCGCCGCAAAGCACGGCAGCGGCCGAGATCGTGCAAGGCGTCGTCTTTGCCCGCACCAAGCAGAAGCGCCAGGTGCTGTCGACGATGCTCGCCGATGAGGCGATGAAGTCCGTCATCATCTTCTCGCGCACCAAGCATGGTGCCGACAGGGTGACCAAGGACCTCGAGCGCGATGGCTTCAAGGCCGCCGTCATTCACGGCAACAAGTCGCAGAACGCCCGCCAGAAAGCGCTGAACGATTTCCGCGACGGCTCGGTGCGCATTCTGGTGGCGACCGACATCGCGGCGCGTGGCATCGACGTGCCCGGCATCAGCCATGTCGTGAATTTCGACCTGCCGGATGAAGCCGAGAGCTACGT
>NZ_RZPI01000051.1:0-15399 GCF_003998715.1 Mesorhizobium sp. M7A.F.Ca.CA.002.15.2.1 | reverse complement strand
GACAGGATTGGTGCCGAGCCGCACCGAGCCGGCGTCCGGCTTCATCTCGCCGGTCAGCATTTTCAAGAGCGTGGTCTTGCCGGCGCCGTTCGGCCCGACCAGGCCAACGCGATCGCCACGCTGGATGCGGGTCGAAAACGCCTTGACCACGGTGAGATCGCCAAAGCTCTTTTCGATGTTTTTCGCCTCGATCACCAGCTTGCCGGACTCGGTGGCGTCGCTCGCCACCATGATCGCCGACCCTTCGGCCCCGCGATGACCGCGAAAACGCTGACGCATGGTCTGCAACTCGCCGAGCCGGCGCATGTTGCGCTTGCGCCGCGCCGTCACGCCGTAGCGCAGCCAATGCTCTTCGCGAACGATCTGGCGACCGAGCTTGTGCTGCTCGCGTTCTTCTTCCTCCAGAACCAGGTCGCGCCATTCCTCGAAATGGCCGAAGCCCTTGTCCAGCCTGCGGGTCTGGCCGCGATCGAGCCAGACCGTGGCGCGCGACACGCGTTCGAGGAAGCGGCGGTCGTGCGAGATGACGATCAGCGCCGAGGAGGTGCGGATGAGTTCTTCTTCCAGCCATTCGATGACCGAGAGGTCGAGATGGTTGGTCGGCTCATCGAGCAGCAGGATATCGGGCTCCGGCGCCATGACGCGGGCAAGGGCGGCGCGCCTCGCCTCGCCGCCCGACAGGTCGTTCGGACGTTCCTCACCCGACAGGCCGAGATGCTCCATCAGATAGCTGGCGCGGTAGGGATCGTCGGCGGGGCCAAGCCCGGCCTCGACATAGGCGCGGACAGTGGCAAAACCTTCCATGTCGGGCATCTGCGGCAAATAGCGGACGGTCGCCGAAGGCTGGCGGAACACTTCGCCGTCCTGCGGCTCGATCAGGCCGGCGGCGATCTTCAGCAGGGTCGACTTGCCGGACCCGTTGCGGCCGACCAGTGCGATCTTGTCGCCGGCCGAAGCCGTCAAGGCGGCGCCATCGAGCAGCGGCGTGCCGCCGAAGGTCAGTTTTATCCCATCAAGGTTGAGAAGGGGCGGGGCCATGTCAGCTTTCAGGTAAGGGATAGGGATGAGCGAGCAGCATCGCGCGGCCATGGCCGAGCGCGATTTCGAGGCGGCCCCCGGTCTTGTCGGACTTGACCTCGTTGGAAATGGTCAGCGACGAACCGAACGCCACCTTGACGTGAGCGAGCGGCCATTTGGCGCCGGTGACGGTCAGGCCGTCGAGCTCGGAAAAGCCGAGCACCGAAAACAGCGTGCCGTCGGCATAGTCGAGGCCGGCCGTTCCGCGCAGCAGGGGGATGCCTTCCTGAGCGCCGCTGGTCAAAAGCACGTCCGTTCCCGCCTCCGCCAGCCGCAGGGCGAGCGACAGATGCAGAAAAGCGTGGTCGGCGCGCTTGCCGCCAAAGGCGCCGGCCAGCACCAGGCGGGTCGCGCCGCGCTCCAGTGCCGCGGCGACGGCAAGTTCGCCATCGGTCTGGTCCTTTTCCGCCGGGAAGGTCCGGCGCGGCACGGAAGCGAGATCGTCCGGCAGGTTGGCCGGCACCGAATCGAAATCACCCACCCACAGCTCCGGCACGAGACCCAGCAACCGCGCATGACCGATGCCGGCGTCGGCGGCGATGACGCGGGAGCCTTTGACCTGACGGTCGAGCCGTGGCGTACGGATGAGATCGCCGCCAAGCAGGATGGTGAATGTGCTCATATCGTGTGGCCCTTACCAGCCCGGCACGGGAAACGGAAGGCGGCAAACTCCCGCTTGCATGGCGGATCGGCCCGGCCTATGTGTCGAAACGCTCTAACGGGGTGCCGGACGCGATCTTCGCGGACCGGCTGAGAGGCAGTCTCGCCAACCCGCTGAACCTGATCCGGTTTGTACCGGCGGAGGGATTAGACGTTTCGGACAGTCCGACGCCTCAATTCCTTTCAATTCAAACGAAGGAGGCGCCGATGCGCACGCTTTTATACGCTCTTGTTTCAGCAACGGTCGTGGCCTTGTCCGGGCCCGCCTTGGCCAAGGACAAGCTCACCGTCTACACCTATGAGAGTTTCACCGCCGACTGGGGTCCGGGTCCCGTGGTGAAGAAGGAGTTCGAGGCCGAATGCGGCTGCGACGTCGACTTCGTCTCGGTCGCCGATGGCGTCGCGCTGCTCAACCGCGTCAGATTGGAAGGCACATCGACCAAGGCCGATATCGTGCTTGGCCTGGATACCAATCTCACCGCCGATGCCAAGGCGTCAGGCTTGTTCGCGCCGCATGGCGCGGTGACGGATGTCAGTGTGCCGGGCGGCTGGAGCGACGACACGTTTGTCCCCTTCGACTACGGCTATTTCGCTGTCGTCTACGACACGCAGAAGATGAAGACGCCGCCGAAGAGCCTGAAGGAGCTGATCGAAGGCAGTGCCAACGACAAGATCGTCATCCAGGATCCGCGCACCTCGACGCCAGGCCTCGGCCTGCTTCTTTGGGTCAAGTCGGTCTATGGCGACAAGGCACCCGAGGCCTGGGCCAAGCTCAAGGCCAAGGTGCTGACCGTGACGCCGGGCTGGAGCGAGGCCTATGGGCTGTTCACCAAGGGCGAGGCGCCGATGGTGCTGTCCTACACGACGTCGCCAGCCTACCACATGGTCGCCGAGAACACGGAGCGCTACCAGGCGGCCTCCTTCGAGGAGGGCGAGTATCTGCAGATCGAGGTGGCGGGTATCACCACGACAGGAGCCAAGAATCCGCTGGCGGCCAAGTTCATGGCCTTCATGACCGGGCCGAAATTCCAGGATGCCATCCCCGAGACCAACTGGATGTTCCCGGCAGGCAAGACCGACAAGCCGCTCAATCCGGCCTTCGACAAACTGGTCAAGCCGACGAAGACCTTGCTGTTCAGCCCGCAAGAGGTCGCCGCCAACCGCAAGGCCTGGGTCGATGAATGGCTGGCGGCGATGAGCAAATAGGCAGCGCGATGGCGCCGGCGCATTCCACGGATTCCCGCGTCAGTGCCGGCATTGTCGCGCTCGCTGCAATCGCGCTGCTGATCGGCGGCGCGTTTGCCGGCCTGCTTTTCGAGGGCGCCCATGATTTCTCGGGCGCCTGGGCAGCCTTCGATCCCTATCTGCTTCGCGTCATTCGCTTCACGCTCTGGCAAGCGGTCCTGTCGACGCTGCTTTCGGTCATCCCGGGGCTGTTTGTGGCGCGCGCTCTGTCGCGGCATCCACGTTTCTTCGGCCGCGCCTTCATCCTGCAGATCTTCGCCGTGCCGTTGGCGCTGCCGGCCATCGTTGCAGCGCTCGGCATCCTGGCGCTTTATGGCCGTGCCGGCTACTTCGCCGGCGTGCTTGCCGTTATCGGCGGCGGAAGCTGGCCGGGCATCTATGGCCTGTCCGGCATTCTCGTCGCCCATGTCTTCTTCAACCTGCCGCTGGCGACGCGGCTGTTCCTCGAGGCGCTGCAGACCATACCGGCCGACCAATGGCGGCTGGCGAGCCAACTCGGCATGGCGGCCCGGCCGGCGTTCCGGCTGATCGAATGGCCAACGCTGCGCGCCGCACTGCCCGGCGTCGCCGGGCTTGTGTTCATGCTCTGCATCACATCCTTCACGATCGTGCTGACGCTCGGCGGCGGGCCGGCCGCGACGACGCTTGAGGTCGGCATCTACCAGGCGCTGCGCTTCGATTTCGATCCCGCACGGGCCGTTGCACTGACGCTGCTGCAGATCGCCTTGACCTTTATCGTGGTGCTGGCACTGACGCGGCTAGGCGCCAATGTGGTCGGCGACACCAATTTGCCGGTCGCGCAACGCCGCTATCTCTCGGTCAATCGGAGCGAGACCTGGTTGAACGCGCTACTCATCGTCCTGGCGCTGCTGTTCGTTGTCGGGCCGATGGCGGCAACCGTGATGGCCGGATTGAGTGCCGATCTCGCCCGCTTGGCCGGCGAGGCCACTGTCCGGCAGGCAACGCTGACCAGTGCGGCGCTCGCCTTCCTGTCGGCGCTGCTTTCGGTGATGCTGTCGCTGGCGCTGACCATGGCGCGGCGGGCACTGGCGCTGAACCGCCGTGCCGGCGCAAAGACACTGCTCGAACACGCCACCGATACAGGCGCCGGTTTTGTCCTGGTCGTGCCGCCGATCGTCGTCGGCGCCGGCTGGTTCCTGTTGTTGCGCCATGTCGGCGATGTCTTCGCCATCGCTCCGGTCATGGTCGTCACCGTCAACGCGGTGATGGCGATGCCGTTTGCGCTCCGCGCCGTGCGTCCCGCCTATGATGCAGCGAGCGAGCGTCACGAACGGCTCTGTGCACAGCTCGGCATTGCGGGCTGGAACCGGCTGATGCTGGTCGACTGGCCGTCGCTGCGGCGACCGCTCGCCACGGCCTTCGCTTTCGCCATGGCGCTGTCGCTCGGCGATCTCGGTGTCATTGCCTTGTTCGGCAGTGATTCCGTGCAGACATTGCCCTACCTTCTTCTGGCTCGGATGGGCAGCTACCGCACCGAGGATGCCGCCGGCCTCGCACTGCTGCTCGGCCTCGTCTGTCTCGCGTTGATCGTGGCGGCGCACTGGCTGGGAAGGGAGGAGGTCCGTGATGCGTGAAAAGGCGGCCAACGGGCTCGCGAAGGGCGCGCCGGTGCGGCTGGACAAAGTGTCGTTCAGCTATGGCAGCTATGGCGAGGCGCCGCTTGTTTTCGATGTCGAGTTTGCCGCGGCGACGATCACCGCCATCATGGGGCCGAGCGGTTCGGGCAAGTCGACACTGCTCAATCTGGTCGCCGGCTTCGAGACCCCACGGTCGGGCCGCGTGCTGGTCGGCGGTGTCGATGTCAGCGCCGAGCCGGCCTCGGCGCGGCCGGTGTCGATGGTGTTCCAGGAGAACAATCTCTTCGCGCATCTTTCCGTCGAGCAGAATGTCGGGCTCGGCCGCTCGCCATCCCTGCGGCTGACCGAGGCGGACCGCGCTGCGGTCGCCGAGGCGCTTGCGCGCACCGGTCTTGCGGGCAAGGAGAAACGCCTGCCGCGCGAGCTCTCCGGGGGCGAACGCCAGCGCGTCGCCCTGGCCCGCGTGCTGGTGCGCGACCGACCGGTGTTGCTGCTCGACGAGCCCTTCGCTTCGCTCGGACCGGCTTTACGCGACGAGATGCTGGATCTGGTTGCCGCCGTTCATGCCGAACGCGCCATGACAGTGCTGTTCGTCACCCACCAGCCGGAGGATGCACGCCGCATCGGCGAGCATATGGTGTTTGTCGACAATGGGTTGGTCGCCGCCACCGGCAAGGCTGATGATTTCTTCGCCGGGGCTGGTCCGGAGGCGTTCCGGCGCTATATCGGCGCGGGTGCCGGATATTCCACATCACGCGATGTTGCCCGGAAGCGGACATAATTTACGGTCAAACCGGCTCCAGGCGATGTGGCGTTTGCTTGCCATGACCGGGGGAGTGTGGCTAGGTCCGCCCTACCGGTCCGGCACAGGCCGTGATTTGCCTGCAGTATCCGGCGCCCGCCCCTGGGATGGGCCGCGGATACTGCAGCAGTTTGAGATATGGCACGTGAACATTCTGAAGATCGTCCCCGATTTTCAATGTCATGTGCCGGGACCCGAAAGGAAGCCGTTCTGGCGATCGGCGCTAACACATTGGGAATGAAACCGCTGGCGCGCTTTCTCGCGCTGGCCGGCTTTGCCGTGGCGTTGGCAAGCTGCCAGATGTTCACGCCGCCGGAGGTTCAGGAATCCGGCTTCCAGCCTTCCGACAAGCCGATCACGGTGGACAATGTCGGCGCCAACAACAAGCTCGCCGAATTGGCCAGGGCGCAGCATCCGCGCATCCTGGCGACCTATGGCGGCGAATATTCCGATCCCAAGCTCGAGCGCATGGTCGCCAAGGTGGTCGGTAGTTTGACGGTGGTGTCCGCCAACCCGACACAGACCTATCGCATCACCATTTTGAATTCGCCCAATGTCAATGCCTTCGCGCTGCCGGGCGGCTATCTCTACATCACGCGCGGCCTCCTGGCGCTGGCCAATGATTCGGCCGAGCTTGCAGCTGTCATCGCGCATGAGATGGGCCACGTCACCGCCAATCACGGCTTGCAGCGCCAGCAACTCGAGGCAGAGGAAGGCCTGGCGACCAAGGTGGTTTCCGATGTGCTCGGCGACAGCCCGACCGCCAAGGCGGCGTTGATCCGCGGCAAGCTGAGGCTCGCGCAATTCTCGCGCAACCAGGAGCTGGAAGCCGACGCCATCGGCATCAAGTCGATCGGCGAGGCCGGCTACGATCCTTTCGCCGCCGGCCGCTTCCTGCAATCAATGTCGGCCTACACCGATTTCCGCTCGATCAGCGGCGCCACCGACGCCAGCCTCGATTTCCTGGCCACGCACCCCAATACGCCGCAGCGCATCGATCTGGCGCAGCGCCATGCCCGCCAGTTCGGCGCGCCGGGCGTCGGCACGCGCGACCGCGATTCCTTCCTCGCCGGCATAGACGGCCTGCTCTATGGCGACACGCCGGAAGAAGGCTATGTACGCGGCGAAACCTTCCTGCATCCGGGCCTTGGCGTTTCGTTCACGGTACCGGACGGCTTCATCATCGACAATTCGGCGGCAGCGGTGACGGCCACCGGCCCCGGCGACATAGCGATCCGTTTCGATGGCGTGTCGATCGACAAGAACCGGGCGCTGACGGACTATATCCGCAGCGGCTGGGTGGCTGGTCTCGTCGACAGCAGCGTCAGGCAGGAAACCATCAACGGCAACGAGGCAGCGACCGCGCATGCCGGCGCCGAAGGCTGGCAGTTCGACATTGCGGTGATCCGCGCCGGCGGCCAGGTCTACCGGCTGCTGACCGCGGCCCCTTCGGCCAGCACGTCGCTGGACACAATCGCCCGCTCGGTCAGCGGCTCGTTCCGGATCTTGAGTGCCGCCGAAAAGGCGGCGCTGAAGCCGCTGCGCATCCGCGTCGTCACTGTCCAGCCTGGGCAGACGATGGGTTCGCTTTCGGCGCAGATGGTCGGCGTCGACCGTAAGCTCGACCTGTTCCGCGTCCTCAACGCGCTGTCGCCTGGTGCCGCGGTTTCGGCCGGCGACAAGGTCAAGATCGTCACGGACAAGTAGGCACCTGCGGACGCCTGCCGCCGTTCAGGCGGCAGTCGCCATGAACTCCGGATTCTGCTTCACCAACGCGACCTTCAGCTTTTCCATGGCGCGGGCCTCGATCTGGCGGACGCGTTCCTTGGAGATGCCGAGGGTTTCGCCGAGCGCTTCCAGCGTCGCGCCCTCGTCGTTAAGCCGGCGTTCCTCGATGATCCTCAACTCCCGTGCGTTGAGCGCGCGAAGCGCCTCCCTCAGCCAGAGCGAGCGGCGCGCGACATCGATCTTGTCGCCGACGATCTCGTCGGGCAGCGGATCGTCCGAGACCAGGAATTCCATGCGCTCGGTCGAACCCGCATCGTCGGCAACCGGCATGTTGAGTGAGGAGTCGGGAGCCGACAGCCGCGAATCCATCATCGCCACGTCGGCTTCGGAGACGCCGAGTGCTTCCGATACTTCGCGATAGAGCGTTGCGTTTGACAGTGGCTCGGCGCCATTCGCCAGCCGCGCGCGCAGGCGTCGCAGGTTGAAGAACAGCGCCTTCTGCGCCGAGCTGGTGCCGCCACGCACGATCGACCAGTTGCGCAGGATATAGTCCTGCATCGAGGCCCGGATCCACCATGTCGCATAGGTCGAGAACCGCACCTCGCGCTCCGGCTCGAAGCGGGCGGCGGCCTCGAGCAGTCCGACATGACCCTCCTGGACCAGGTCGCCGAGCGGCAGGCCGTAATGGCGGAATTTGGAGGCCATGGAAATGACCAGCCGCATATGCGCGACGGTGATGCTGTGCAGCGCGTTCTGGTCGTTGTCCTCTTTCCAGAGCAATGCAAGCCGATGCTCTTCGTCACGCTCGAGGTAGGGAGCCTTCATCGCCGCGCGGACCATGATCCGTCCTGCCGTGTCTTCCATCATGAGGCGCTCCCTGGGTGGTGCGGATGACTTTGCAAACTTGGCTGGCGCCTGGGTTGAAATGGCGGCGTCGTGCCCTAGAACAGCCAGAACTGCCATGCGCGGGAAAGGTTCCGCGACCGTGGCTGCGGGTATGTGTTGCCTGGCGGACTCCGGGGACTACCCGCGATAGCCGTGATGTCGGCTGGAAAGCGCCAGTTTGAGTATCTGATTTCAGAAACTGATTGTTTTTGGAATTCTGTTCCTTATTTTTTCGACTTGCATCTGTCAGTTTCCAGCGCTCACAATATGCCGGTCGGCCGGCCAAGGACGGGATCACAGAAAAATGAAATGGCTCAAGTCGCTCATCATCGCCGGAACGCTGCAGGCCTTGGCTGTCACCGCAGGCCATGCCGGCGCCAATCTCGACCAGATCAAGCAGGCCGGGGTCATCAAGGTCGGCACGGAAGGCACTTATGCGCCATTCACCTATCATGACACTTCGGGCGCACTGGTCGGCTTCGACGTCGAAATCGCCAAGGCGATCGCCGACAAGCTCGGCGTCAAGGTCGAATTCCTCGAAGGCAAGTGGGACGGGCTGATCGCCGGCCTCGACGCCAATCGCTATGACGCCGTCATCAACGAGGTCGGCATCACCGATGCCCGCAAGGCCAAGTACGACTTCTCCGATCCTTACATCGCCTCCAAGGCGGTGCTGATCGTGCGCGGCGACAACACAGACATCAAGACCTTTGCCGATCTCAAGGGCAAGAAGTCGGCGCAGTCGCTGACCTCGAATTTCGGCAAGCTGGCCGAAACGAACGGCGCCGAGCTGGTCGGCACCGATGGCTTCGACCAATCGATCCAGCTGCTTCTGACAGGCCGTGCCGACGCCACGATCAATGACAGCCTGTCGTTCCTCGACTTCAAGAAGCACAAGCCCGACGCCAATGTGAAGATCGCCGCGCAAGAGGAAAACGCCGACTATTCCGGCGTCATCGTGCGCAAGGGCGATCCGGAGCTGGTCGCGGCGATCAACAAGGCGCTGGCCGACATCAAGGCCGACGGCACCTATAAGAAAATCTCCGACACCTATTTCGGCCAGGACGTTTCGAAGTAATCTATGAGGCGGGCCGCTCCGCGGCCCACAGGACATATCGAGCGGCGAGTCGTCTTTGACGGTCCGCCGCTTTTGTCGTGATATGTCGCGCCTCGACGAAAGCCTCGACTTATTTGGAGGGTCTTACGTGCCGCACTGGCTGCAACTGATGCTGGAGTCGCTGCCTTCGCTGTTGTGGGCGGCGCTGATCTTCACCGTGCCGCTGACGCTGTTGTCCTTCGTCCTTGGGCTGACCGTTGGGTTGGGTGCGGCGCTTGCCCGGCTGTTTGGTCCGAAACCGCTGGTCGCGCTGGTGCGCTTCTATGTCTGGATCTTCCGCGGCACGCCGCTGCTGGTGCAGCTGTTCCTTATCTTCTACGGCCTGCCGTCGGTCGGTATCCTGCTCGACGCCTTCACGGCGGCGTTGATCGGCTTCACGCTCAACATCGGCGCCTACACGTCGGAAATCATCCGCGCGGCCATAGGGTCGGTGCCGAAGGGCCAGTGGGAAGCGGCCTATTCGATCGGCATGACCTGGAGCCAGGCGATGCGGCGCACCATCCTGCCGCAAGCCGGCCGGGTCGCGGTGCCGCCGCTTTCCAACACCTTTATCTCATTGGTCAAGGATACGTCGCTGGCCGCCGCCATCACCGTGCCGGAGATGTTCCAGGCGGCGCAGCGCATCGTCGCCACCACCTATGAGCCGCTGATCCTCTATGTCGAGGCGGCGATCCTCTATCTGGCGCTGAGTTCGGTGCTGTCGGCCTTGCAGACGCGGCTGGAGACCCGGCTCAACCGCTATGGCGGCTTCCTGGAGGCACGCTCATGATCGGCCTCAGCAACATCGAAAAGCGCTTTGGCGACAATCTCGTGTTGAAGGGCGTGACGGTCACCATTGCCGAAGGCAGCGTCACGGCGCTGGTCGGCCCGTCGGGCGGGGGAAAGAGCACCCTGCTGCGCTGTATCAACCTCCTGGAGATCCCGACCTCGGGCACGGTGCGCATCGGCGACGAGACGCTCGAATTCCATCCTGGTGGCAGGGTTCCGGCCAGGGATATCCAGCGCCTGCGGCTGCAGACCGGCATGGTGTTCCAGAACTTCCAGCTGTTTCCGCATCGCACCGCGATCGAGAACGTCATGGAAGGGCTGGTGACGGTGCTGAAATGGGCGCCTGAGAGGGCACGCGAGCGGGCGCTGGCTCTGCTGGAGAAGGTGGGGATGGCGCACAAGGCCGACGCCTGGCCGGCGACGCTGTCGGGCGGCCAGCAGCAGCGCGTGGCGATCGCCCGCGCCTTGGCGCCGTCGCCGAAAGTGCTGCTCTGCGACGAGCCGACCTCGGCACTCGACCCGGAACTGGCGCAAGAGGTGGTCGACGTGCTTGGCAAGCTCGCCAGTGAAGGCACGACCATGGTGATGGCGACGCATGATCTGCGCCTCGCCTCCAAGATCGCCAAGGAAGTGGTGTTCCTCGATGCCGGCGTCGTCGTCGAGAAGGGACCGGCCGCGGTGCTGTTCAACAATCCGGAGCAGCAACGGACGAAGCGGTTCATTGCGACGCTGAAGCAGGAGGCTGAGAAGGAAGGCGGCGGCGGGTAGGCGCGGCCTAGGGTCTGTAGAATTCGGGCGATGGCCCCGAAGGCGCGCCGGTTCCGGTATATCTTGCCGGATGCGCGAGCAGGCCGTCAGCCATCCTTCGGCATATCGGGCCTTGCCGCCAGCAGCCGCTGAAATTTCACCGTCAGATCTCCCTCGAAATCGCGGCTCTTCATTTGCAGGTTCAGATATGATGGCTGACGAGCGCCACGCCAAGTCCGATGAGGATCGAACCGCATGTCTTTGGGATCACCCATCCGGCGCCAGTGAACCGGCCAACGGCGAGCGAGGCGATGCCGACCGCCGCAAGGTCGGCCATCGAGAAGATGAGATTGACGATGATGCCGAGGATGAGGAACTGCAACCCGACGGCCATGCCGGCTGACGGATCCACGAACTGCGGCAGGAAGGTCAGGAAGAACAGTGCCGTCTTGGGATTGAGGATCTCGACGACCATGCTGTCGCGAAATGTGTTCGGGGCCGGCCTGGCACCATCCTCGCCCATCCGGTTCCAGCCCAGGAACATGGCAAGGCCCAGCGAAATGAGATATGCGGCGCCCGCCCATCGGATCACCAAGAAAGCGACCGGCGCGTGTTCCATCAGTGCGGCGAGCCCGACCGCCGCGGCCAGGATGTGCACGTAACAACCAAGATGGACACCCAGTGCCGCCATCAATCCCGCCTGACGGCCATGGGCCAGCGTCTGCGCTGTCATGTAGAGAATCGCCGGTCCTGGCATGCAGGCGAAGGCGAGTGTTGCGAGGGCGAACGGAATCCAGAGATCCAGCGATGGCATGACAGCTCCTCCCATGTGATCAAGCCGTGGGAGGAGTAGGCCGGGGGGCAGGCCGAAAACATACGGCGGATGCCGTATTTGGATGATGATCGGGTTTGGCTAATCTGCCGATGGTTAAGGGGCCGTTGCCGGGTTGCCCATTGTAGCGGCTGCGATATCAGCCGGTGGGCAATCCCAGACGAACCGCGTAGGCGGTCAGTTCGGCGGTGTTGTGGAGACTGAGCTTGCCCATCAGATTTTCGCGATGTTTGCGAGCGGTCGGCAGGCTGATGCCCAGTCGTTCGGCGATGTCGCGCGTGATCATGCCTTGCGCCACCAGTTGAAGGATCTGCCGTTCGCGCCGCGTCAGCGGTACCGGGGACAGGATTTCCTGCGCGGCTATCGGCTCGCTTTCCCTGCCTATATCGCTGACCGCGAAGCGAACGGTTTTCGCCAGATAGGTGCCTCCGTTCTTGACCGCTTCGATGGCAGCGCCGAGTTCCTCGGGATCGCCATCCTTGGTCAGGTAGGCGTTGGCGCCGGCGCTGAGCGCGGCGCGTACTGTCCTCGGCTCGACATTGGCCGTCAGCACCACGATCCGCAGGCGTGGCGCCAAGGTCCTGATGGTGGCGATAAACTGCATCCCGGCCACACCTGGCATGCCGAGGTCGAGGATCAAAAGGTCGGCGCGCGTGCTTCGCAGCTGGCCAAGCAGCGCCTCGCCATCCGCAGCCTCGGCGACGACCGAGACATTGTCCATAGCCGAGATAAGCAACTTCAGCCCCTCGCGCACGATGGCATGGTCGTCGGCGAGTATGGCGGTGAGCGAGCGGTTCATCGGGGCACCATCCAGGGCTGCAGCGGCGTATATGGATCGATCGCCAACTTATGCGAAACAGGTTGCCGGTAGATCAACGGTACCGGGGAAGACCGGCCGGAGAATTACTTGGGACAATTGGAGGGATTCGATGCAGGAAGACAAGATACGCCAGGCCCTGGTCGAACTCCTGTATCGCAATTCCTACGGCGTGGTCATCTCCAACATCGTGATCTCGATGGCGGCGGTCTATGTTCTGAGAACGGCCGTTTCCGCCAATTGGCTGATCGGCTGGCTGGCGGCGCTGTATCTGCTGACGGCTATCCGGGTGCTGGCGTCGCGCCGTTTTTTCAGCCGCTCAAGGGATCGCGGCTCGATCTTGCGCTGGGCATGGCTGGCCACGGCGTTTTCCTGTATGTCGGGCCTTCTGTGGGGGGTGCTTGGCTGGGTCGGCTTTATGCCCGAGGCGCCGATCGTGCTGTCCTTCACGGTCATCGTCCTGACTGGTCTCGTCTGCGGTACGGTGCCGTCGCTGTCGGCCTTTCCGCCGGCGCTGGTCGGTTCCATCCTGGCCACGGTGGTGCCGGTCGCCTTGCGCTGCTTGACCACCCAAAGCGATATTTCCGGCGCCTTCCTGTTCCTGCTCGCATCGCTGGTGGCGATCAATTTCTACTACTGCCGTATCACCTACCGCATGCTGCGCGAAACCGTCAGCCTGCGACTGGAGAACGAAACGCTGGTCGAGCACCTGCAAGAGGAACGCGACAGGGCGCAGACCGCCGACCGTGCCAAGACGCGTTTTCTGGCGGCGGCGAGTCACGATCTGCGCCAACCGATCCATGCCCTGAGCCTGCTGGTCTCGACGCTTGCCATATTGGGGCAGCGCGGCGACGTACCCTCCGGCGAGGCGCGCGATCTGGCCAGCCGGGCGAAATCGGTTGTCAGCAACTTCAGTGGGCTGCTCAACGCTTTGCTCGATATCTCGCGGCTCGATGCGGGCATCGTCACGGTCGCGAGCGAGGCGGTGCCGCTGCGCGACCTCTTTGGTGATCTTCGCAATGAATTCGCCGCCGAGGCAAAACAACGCGGACTTACGTGGCGCGTGGTAGACAGCAGTCTCTACGTCGACAGCGACCCGATGATGTTGAAGCGCATCCTCAACAACCTGATCTCGAATGCCCTTCGCTACACCAAGCAAGGTGGTGTCCTGCTGGGCTGTCGCCGGCGCGGCGCATGTGTGGAGATACAGGTCCTCGACAGCGGCCCCGGCATCCCCGCCGATCAGCAGGGGATGGTCTTCGAGGAGTTCGTGCAGTTGCAGAACCCGGCGCGGGACCGCACGCAAGGCCTGGGACTCGGGCTCGCCATCGTTCGCCGCACCGCCGAGCTGTTGGGGCACCCCCTGAAATTGGCTTCGACGTCCGGGCGCGGTTCCCTGTTTTCCATCACCGTCGCGAAGGCCGGCGCGGTGCAAGCTCGCTTGGAGGTCGACACGACATCGCCGGCCAGCAGTGCCGCCGGCATCATGGTGGTCGAGGACGAGGGCGACGTTCTCGATGCCATGGTGCGCTTGCTCAGCCTGGAGGGACATCGTGTCTATCCCGGCCGCTCCGCCGCAGAGGCGCAGGAGGCCCATACGGCGGCGCTGGCTGCCGGCGATGCGCCGGTCGACCTGATCATCGCAGACTACCGTCTCGAGAATGACACCACCGGCACCGACGCGATCCGTGCGCTTCACGCCCATATCGGCCGGCTTGTCCCGACCATCATCATTACTGGCGATACGTCGCCGGCGCGCCTCAAGGAGATCAGCGCCAGCGGCAGCCGCATCCTGCACAAGCCGATCGCCGACGAGGAATTGCGCGAGACCATTACCGCGGTCTGCTTTGGCGGCAAGGCGATAAGTGGCGACACACGTTAAAACGAAACGCGCGCTCGACGGCTCGGCGCGCCGGCAAGCCGCGATGCAGCACGCTGGTGCGCAGGGCCTACCAACATCGAAGCTGCCGCCCGAAAGCAAAAGAGGCCCCGGTCAAACCGGAGCCTCCAATCGTTTCACGCAGGATTTCTCGAAAGGTGAGAAAGATCAGGCAGCTTCTTCCTGCTCGGCCTCTTCATTGTCGGCCTTGGCGCCACGCTTAGGGCCCTTGTTGAGGTTGACCTCGATTAGGCGCACGGCTTCGGTTTCCGACATGCGGTTGACGGCCGCGATCTCGCGGGCCATGCGGTCGAGCGCCGCCTCGTAGAGCTGACGCTCGGAATAGGACTGCTCCGGCTGGTTGTCGGCGCGGTAGAGGTCACGCACGACTTCCGAGATCGAGATCAGGTCGCCCGAATTGATCTTCGCATCATATTCCTGGGCGCGGCGCGACCACATGGTGCGCTTGACGCGGGCGCGGCCCTGCACGACCTTCAGCGCGCGCTCGACATAATCCTCTTCCGACAGCTTGCGCATGCCGATGGAGGTCGCCTTGGCGACCGGCACCTTCAGGCGCATCTTGTCCTTCGAGAAGTCGATGACGAACAGTTCCAGCTTGTGTCCAGCAACTTCCTGCTCGTCGATCGAGACGATCTGGCCGACGCCATGCGCCGGGTAGACGATGTACTCGCCGGTCTTGAAACCGTGACGCGCAGCGGTGGACTTCTTCTGCGGGGTGATCGTTGCCATTGCGCACTGAACTCCTTGTTGTGGTACCGGCGTCCTGCCGGCCCGAACTCGCGCGATCGGAGAAACCGACCGTTAGCCGCACAACAGATGAACCCATCGGAAAAGCCGGACCGGCAAACCGCAACATCGCGACCGCCTGGCCCAGATCGCTCTGGTCCGAATGGGATTTTCACCTTTCAGTGATTTGGGGCGTCTGCGCCATAAATCGACGTTGTGTCACCGGCATGTTTCGCTGATGTAACACAAAAAGTCGGAAGAATCAAGGTTTTGCTGCATACGCGAAGGCCACAACCCGGCGCCGGCTGTCAAGCCGGTTAATGTGACGTGCCTCTTACCCTGCGTAATACCGGCCTTTCCGGCCGTATTGTCAATCGCCTTCGCCGGGCTCGGCGGAGAAGTATTTCTCGAACTTGCCGGCCTCGCCGTCGAAGGATTTCGCGTCTGCCGGCGGTTTCTTCTTGGCGGGGGTGTTTGGCCAATTTTTGGCCTATTTG
>NZ_RZPI01000519.1:0-4119 GCF_003998715.1 Mesorhizobium sp. M7A.F.Ca.CA.002.15.2.1 | reverse complement strand
AGCCGACCTCGTGGGTCGATGTCTTCATCCTCTTGACGCTGCTGATGCCAACGGCGTTCGCCAATCTCGCCTTCCTGCGCATCCTGCGGCTGTGGTCGCTGTCGCGCAGCGGTTCGCTCTGGCGGCATTTCGAGATGCGAGGACTGCGGCCGTGGCGAGAGGCCAGCCACGCGGTCATCAACCTTTTGACCTTCCTGTTCGTCATCACCGGCTTCGTCTACACGTTCTTCTTTCGCACTGGCGCCGGCCTGGAAAACTATATCGACGCGCTTTATTTCACTGTCGCCACGGTGACGACGACCGGCTTCGGCGACATCGTGCTGCCGGGCATGGCCGGCAAGCTGACGGCAATCGTCACCATGATCATCGGCATATCGCTGTTTGTCAGACTGGCTCAGGCGATCTTCCGGCCAGCCAAGGTGTTGTTTCCCTGTCCGCAGTGCGGCTTGCGGCGGCACGAGCCGGACGCCGTGCATTGCAAGGCCTGCGGCCATCTTCTCAACATACCCGACGAAGGGAACTGACGGCCGGCGGGACTACGACGCCGCCACTTCGGCCGGCTTTATCTGCCTGCGCTGCAGATTGAGCAGATTGCCCATCAGGATCAGCAGCGCGCCGCCGGCGGTGAAGGCGTCGATCTGCTCGCTATAGAGCAGCCAGCCGATCAGTGCCGATAGCGGCACGCGTAGAAAATCCATCGGCGAGACGATGGTCGCGTCGGCATAGCCAAGCGCTCGGGCCATACAGAAATGCGACGACATGCCGGTGAAGGCGATCAGCACGATCCATGGCCATAGCTCCAGTGGCGGGTTGCGCCACGTATAGAGCGCCGGGATGAGACCGACCACCGACTGGACAATCAGCATCCAGCAGATGATGCGTACGACGCTGTCTGTCCGGGTCAGCGACTTGACGGTGACCACCGAGATGCCGAAGCAGGCCGCGGCGCCCAGCACGACGAGATGTCCAGGATCGACCGAGCCGACACCGGGGCGCACGATGATCACCACGCCGATCAGCCCCAGCGCGATCGCTGCCAACTTGGGCCGGTTCAGCCTTTCGCCCAGAAAGATCACCGCCAGGATAGCTGTCCAGATCGGAGTGGTGAATTCGATCGAGATCAACACGGCCAGCGGAATCAAGGTGAGGGCGTAGAGCCATGCCGCCTGGCCCGTGTAATGGATGACGTTGCGGGCGATATGGGCAACCGGGCGCTGCGTGCGCATGGCTTGAAAGCCGCCACTCATCATCACCAGCGGCAGCAGGATGAAGAAGCCGATCACGGAGCGCAACTCCAGCACTTGGAAGACGTTGAGCTCCGCTGTCGTGGCCCGGCCGGCGACCGTCATGCCAAGGAACGAGGCGATAGACAGCGCCATCCAGAACGCGGCCTTGGGGATCGAGGGGGTGGGTGCCATTCGCGCTATGTCGCAGGCCAGCACCTCTGCCGCAACCGCTAGCCAAGGCATTCTTCTGGGCCAGTCGCGACTGGCTCGATGTTGTAAAACAGTCATGTGGCGGACGGAACCTGAAATGGTAGGTGGCGTTGAGTCCCGATGGTCAGCCGTGCTCGTGGATCGCCCCGCCTTTTTTCGAAAACGACAAGGAGAGCTTCGATGAGATCCTTCGCGCAATTCGCGCTTACCGGCGGTCTATTGGTTGCGGCAGGCGCAGCACATGCCGACGAGACCCAATTTCTTCAGTCGTTCAAGGGCAATTTCGCCGGCAAGGGCACTGTCCAGGTAACCACGGATGCTCCGAACGTCAGCGTATCGTGCAGCTTCAAGTCGAATGCGACCTCAACCTCGCTATCGCTGGATGGAAATTGCCGCGGTCTCATTGTGGTGTCGCGGGCCATCAGCGCCAATCTGAAAGTTACAGGTGCCAAATACAGCGGCACCTATGTCGGCTCTCGCACGGGACCGGCGCAACTCAACGGCAGCCGTTCGGGCAATGCGATCAACCTGGGCATTCGCTGGGCCAAGGAGGTCAATGGCGACCGAAGGGCGCAGATGAAGGTCGAGAAACGCGGCGAGAACGGCATGCGGCTGACCGTCATCGACACCGACCCGAAAACCGGCAAGAGCGTGGTGACGAGCAGGATAGACTTGCAGCGCACCTAATCCTCGAGCGGCTCCGGCGGATGGGCATCGCGGCCCTTGCCGAATGTGTAGCCGGTTTCCACCGCCTTGCGGCCGAACTTGTCGCGCAAGGCATCGATGGCGCCCTCGGCCATGGCGCGCTTGCGCGACTGGATGTCGACCAGATCGGGCGGGTCGGCCTTGTCGTCGTCCGAGAGGTCGCTGACGCCGATGCCGAGCAGCCGATACTTCGTGCCGTCGGTTTCCTTGCGCAGAAGCTCCACCCCAGTCTGAAAGATGCGGTCGGCGAGCCGGGTCGGGTCGCCGAGCTGGCGATTGCGCGTGCGCAGCTTGAAATCCTGGCTCTTCAGTTTCAGCACCACGGTGCGCCCGGCAATGCCTGACTTTTTCAGCCGTGCCGAAACCTTTTCCGAAAGACCCCTGAGAACCGCGATCAGTTCCTCCAGCGACGCGATGTCGGTGTCGAAGGTGGTTTCGGCCGATACGCTCTTGGCGTCCTGATCGGGATCGACGCGGCGGACATCCTCGCCGCGCGAAAGGTGGTAGAGCCGGTCGCCCATCGTGCCATAGCGGCGCATGAGGTCGCCGCGATCCATCTGCTGCAGCTGGCCGATGGTGCGGATGCCGTCACGCTCCAGCGTTGCGTTGAACGCCTTGCCGACACCCCAGATCATGGTCACCGGCTGCGCCGCCAGGAAGCCGACCGCCTCGGCTTCGCCGATGACCGAGAAGCCGCGCGGTTTACGGAAGTCCGACGCTATCTTGGCGAGGAACTTGCAGTAGGACAGGCCGGCCGAAACGGTGATGCCGATCTCCTTCTCGACCGCCAGCGCAAAGCGCGCCAGCACCACAGCGGGTGGCAGGCCGTGCAGTCGTTCGGTGCCGGCGAGGTCGAGAAACGCCTCGTCGATCGACAGTGGCTCGACCAGCGGCGTCAGCGCCTGCATCATGGCGCGCACTTCGCGGCCGACGCGGACGTATTTTTCCATGTTGGGGCTGATGACCACCGCCTCCGGGCAGGCTTCGAGCGCCTTGAACATCGGCATGGCCGAGCGGACGCCCTGGATGCGGGCGATGTAGCAGGCGGTGGAGACCACGCCGCGCTTGCCGCCGCCGATGATCAACGGTTTGTCCTTGAGCGCCGGATTGTCGCGCTTTTCGATTGCCGCATAGAAGGCGTCGCAATCGATATGGGCCAGATGCAGCCGGTAAAGCTCGGGATGACGCGCAAGCCGGGGGCTGCCGCAGCGCTCGCAGCGGCGCGTCTGGCTGCGCTGAAGCATCAGGCAGTCGCGGCAAAAACCGTGATCGGGATTGTTGACAGGGGCCGCCATCGCTGCGAACATAAAGAGAACAGAGGCAATGGTACGACAGTGCAAGGCCAGCGACAAGGCTGGCCTGGGGAGAACGCATGAGCACGACCATAGCGCCGCTTGCGCCCGAGCTTTGGGCTGAATTCGAGGACCTCTTCGGCAAGCAAGGTGCCTGCTACGGCTGCTGGTGCACGCACTTCCGGCTGGCGCCGGCGATGCGTCGCGAGAGCAGCCGGGAACGCAACAAGGACCACATCAAGGCGCGCATCGAGGCCGGCCCGCCGCCGGGCCTGCTGGCATTCGAGGACGGTCAGGCGGTTGGCTGGATGCAGATCGGACCGCGCGCCGACGTGCCCGAATGGAACAACCAGGGCAGGGGGTCGGCACCGGTCGATCCTGCCGACGCCACGGATCCGGCCGTCTGGGCGATCTCCTGCTTTTTCATCCGCGGCAAGGCGCGCGGCAGGGGCATCACGCATCGCCTCGTCGAAGGCGGCATCGATTTTGCCCGCCAGAACGGTGCACGGCTGCTCGAGGCTTGTCCGATAGATCTGTCTCGCGATTCGCGTTCGATCGGCCTGTTCGTCGGCTCGTCGCGGGTCTTCGAGAAGGCTGGTTTCGAGAGGCTGTTGGAACGCAAGGCCGGTCGGCCGCTGATGCGGCTGGTGCTTTGATCGAGATTGCCTGCCCGGATGCCGTTGTCG
>NZ_RZPI01000518.1:0-4124 GCF_003998715.1 Mesorhizobium sp. M7A.F.Ca.CA.002.15.2.1 | reverse complement strand
GCGTAAAAGACGATCCATCGTCGAGGACCAGGCTCATGGCCGTCGTGTCAAAGGTCTTGATCGTCCCGGTGGTGTGCTTGACGGCGGCGAACGCCACCGAACCGGAAGCGAGAAGGGCAGCGGCGGCCGCCGAAACAATGATCTTGCGCATTGCGAAGTACTCCTGGAAAGGCGGGTATCTTTTTGACGAAGATGTCCCGCGTCGTCTTGGGCCGTCCGGTCGCGTCGGGTCGCGGCTCGCTTTGTCTTGACGCAATTCCGGTCGGAAAGCCGTTTCGCACTTTCCTGAAATTGCGCGCAGGCGAACCGCCGGCGCTTCCCGACCCCGCGCCACAAATAGACCAGTCTTTTCAAGAGCCTATTAGACGAAAAAGAAATTTTTCGCCGCACCGTGTGCCACATTCCATGCCCAATTCGAGCGAATGGGACATCAATGCGGCTCACGCCGGGCTCACCATTTTGTTACGGCCAGCGGACCTCGGGCGGCAGGCTGGAGAGGATGGCGGCGACATTGCCGCCGGTCTTCAGTCCGAATATGGTGCCGCGATCGTGAAGCAGATTGAATTCGACGTAGCGGCCGCGGCGGATGAGCTGTTCGTCACGGTCGCCATCGGTCCAGTTCTCGTTGAAGTTGGCGCGCACAAGGTGGCCGTAGACGACGAGAAAAGCGCGGCCGACATCCTGGACGAAGTTGAAATCGGCATTCCAGCCGCCCTTGTCCTCACCCGAATGCAGCCAGTCGAAGAAGATGCCACCGGTGCCGCGCGGCTCGTTGCGGTGCGACAGATAGAAGTACTCGTCGCACCAGGCCTTGAATTTTGGGTAATCGGCCACCGCGACATTCTTCTCGCAAGCGAATTGCATGGCGCGGTGGAAGGCGACCGTGTCGGGGTCGTCCTGGGTGCGGCGGCGATCGAGCACCGGTGTCAGATCGGCACCGCCGCCGAACCATTGGCTGGATGTGACCACCATGCGCGTGTTCATGTGCACGGCCGGAACGTTGGGATTCCATGGGTGCGCGATCAGCGAAATGCCGGATGCCCAGAAGCGCGGGTCTTCCTCGGCACCGGGCATCTGCTTCCTGAATTCGGGTGAGAACTCGCCATGGACGGTCGATGTGTGGACGCCGACCTTTTCGAAGACGCGACCGTGCATCATCGACATGGTGCCGCCGCCGCCGCGCCCCTCGTCACGTTCCCATGGCGTCTTTTCGAAGCGGCCGGGCGACCACGAGGCCAGCGGCCCGCCAAGATCCTGCTCGATCTGCTCGAAGGTGGCGCAGATGCGTTCGCGCAGCGCCTCGAACCAGAGGCGCGCCTTCATCTTCTTCTGTTCGATGTCGGCGGGCAGGCCCGCCGGTATTTCTGGTCGTTCCAAATGCCGTCTCCGGTTGGGGCGGCGAGTCCCACAAATGACTCGTCTTTTGCCGGCGCGATCCCTAATCTCTTAGGGGACAGGGTCAAGTGTCATTACGGTGCAAGGAGTTGTTTCGTGCGCACCCCGGCAAGACCGCCGCTGGATGGCCTAAAGAAAAGGCTCGACCAAAGCCGTGCCGAGCGCGTGCGTATGCCGCGCGACGGTTTCCTGCGCGAGACCTTCGTGCTGCCACGCTCCGATGCCCGGCTCAAGGCCAAGGAATGGTTCGAGCGCTTTCCCAAGCAGGCCTACTGGACCGAGATCGAAAGCTGGTTCGAGCGGCCGGGCGACCTGATCGAGTTCACCATCAGGCGGTTGCCTGCGGCCGACTAGGATTTCGTCGCCCCGTTTACGGGGAGAGGGTGCCGGCAGGCAGGTTGAGGAGCGGCACGAACCTCTCAATGCTGGCGCCGCCCCTCATCTGCCTTCACTGCGTTCAGGCACCTTCTCCCCGTGAACGGGGAGAAGGAAGAGCGACCAGCCTCCTTGCCCCCGTTCCCTCGCGTGCCAGCCGGTCACCCTTGTTGCGCAGCGGGCATTTGTCGATCGACATGCAGCCGCAGCCGATGCAGTCGGTCAGCCCTTCGCGCAGTTTCTTCAACTGGGCGATCTTGTGATCGAGCCCGTCGCGCCAGGCGGTCGACAAAAGGTTCCAGTCGTCGCGCGTCGGCGTGCGGCTTTCGGGCAGTGATTCAAGTGCGGCACCGATTTCGGCCAGCGAGATGCCGACCTCCTGTGCGACCTTGATGATCGCCACGCGCCGCAGCACGTCGCGGCCGTAGCGGCGCTGGTTGCCCGACGTGCGGTGGCTGCGGATCAAGCCGCGGGCCTCGTAGAAATGCAGCGCCGACACCGCCACCCCGCTGCGCATGGCCACCTGGCCAACCGTTAATTCCGTTACAGGCGCCATGTCTGATTTTCCGTCCCGATTTTTCTGCTTGACCTCAAGTTAAGTTGAGCTTGTAGCGAAGAAACCCTGGATGTGCAAACGAAGGAGAAGGCGATGTGCGCCTGGGTCGAGATGTCGGGAGACGGAGTGCCGTTATCCGAGTTGCCGGATGGCTTCGCCCACCACCATGGCGACGGAGAGCGCCACGTTGATGCTGCGCGCCGTACCCTGCATGGGGATGGTCAGGCGCGCATTCGCCGCCTGATGGACAGGATCCGGCACGCCTGCGGATTCGCGGCCGAACAGGAGGACGTCACCGTCCGCGAAGCTGAAGCTGGTGTAGGCCGTCGTGGCTTTGGTCGACAGCAGCACCAGCCGGTGCGAACCAGCCTTGCGCCATTCCTCGAAGGCGTGCCAGTCGACATGCCGGGTCAGGGCAGCCATTTCGAGGTAGTCCATGCCGGCTCGCTTGAGCGACTTGTCGGAGAGCGGAAATCCGGCCGGTTCGATGATGTCGACGCCAAGTCCGAGGCACGCGGCGAAGCGCAGGATTGTTCCGGTGTTGCCGGCAATGTCAGGCTGGTAGAGCGCGATGCGGAGACGACGGTTCATTTCCGCGTCCTTCTAATAAGTGGCGGATCGGCCACAGCGGCTTGGCGGTTTTGGAAATTGCTGGACCTGCGGGTGGCCATTTTCTGCGAAGTCGGGTATACAACCAGCATTGTCAACCCGAACCGATGGAGGGGTAATTCATGATGACCATGCACATCCAGCGCCCCTCTCGTGGGCTTACCTGCCTGCCGGCGGTTTCGGTACGACGATTCTCCTGACTCTCTAAGACTTGATCGCACCGATTCCCGCCGAAACGATTTTTCGGCTTCCGAAGGAATCCTGCGATGTTTTTCAAAAAGTCAAAAGGGCTGAACGCCCCAACTGAAGCTGTCCGGACCGACACTCGTCATGTCCGGACCGATGCAATGCGTGTCTCCGGGCGAATGCCGGCGGACGATATTGCTTCGCCTTTTTATCTCGATTTTCACACGGAGGACGGACCGATGTTCGATCCCTACAGAATACCGGGCTCGAGGAGCCTGCATATCCACCGACTGCCGACCTGGGCGCTGCTGATCGGCGACACCTATTCGTCGGCGGTTCACGCCGAGGTTCGCCGCCGGCCGCATCGCGGCATGCTGCCGGATGTCGATTTTTCGCGCGCGGTTCCCGATCCCGGGCGGCCGTCGCTGGTGCGCCGGATCATCCGGCTGATCCGGCCTGGCCCGAAAAACCGGGCTGGCGGCACCGTGTCGTCAGGATCGTCTGGCGCAGCTGTCGGCGAAAAGCCCGCGAGCCCCTATATTGCGCGAAGCATTGCCGACGGTCCGGGTGATTCCGGACCGTCGGCACTCGACGCCATGGGTTCCGGGGACTTCGTACGCTCACGTGCCGCGTAAGCGGCAAACACATTTCACAGGCATGACCTATGTTGTTGTTTAGCTGGTTTGAAAAAAGGCTCGATCCGTTCCCCGCGGCGGAACCGGTCGAGCCGCCCAAGACGCTGGTTGCCTTCTGCGTGCATTATACGCGCGGCGCCTGGCCCTATATCCTTTTCGACGCAGTGCTGGTGACGGCCATCGCGATCGCGGAAGTGTGGATGTTCGGCTTCCTCGGCCGCATCGTCGACTGGCTGTCGGGGCAGAATCGCGAAACCTTCCTGCAGACGGAAGCCTGGAAGCTTGCCGGCATGGCCTTCATCGTGCTGTTCGCACTGCCGGGCACCGTATGGCTGCATTCGCTCCTCAACCAGCAAACGCTGATGGGC
>NZ_RZPI01000517.1:0-4124 GCF_003998715.1 Mesorhizobium sp. M7A.F.Ca.CA.002.15.2.1 | reverse complement strand
GTTCATCCGCAATCTGCTCATTCGTCCCGATGCCGCCGAGCTCGAGCATTTCGTGCCTGCCATGACGATCATCGACCTGCCGTCCTTCCGCGCCGATCCCGCCCGCCACGGCAGCCGCACCGAAACGGTGATCGCCGTGGATCTCACGCGCAAGGTCGTGCTGATCGGCGGCACCTCCTATGCCGGCGAGATGAAGAAGTCGGTGTTCACCATGCTCAACTATCTGCTGCCGGCGAAAGGCGTGATGCCGATGCATTGCTCGGCCAACGAGGGTATGGCCGGCGACGCCGCCATCTTCTTCGGCCTGTCGGGCACCGGCAAGACGACACTCTCGGCCGATCCCTCGCGCACGCTGATCGGCGACGACGAGCATGGCTGGGGACCCCACGGCATCTTCAATTTCGAAGGCGGCTGCTACGCCAAGACGATCAAGCTGTCGGCGGAAGCCGAGCCGGAAATCTTCGCCACCACGCAGCGCTTCGGCACGGTGCTGGAAAATGTCGTGCTCGACGCTGATGGCGTGCCGGATTTCAACGACGGAAGGCTGACCGAAAACACACGCTGCGCCTACCCGCTGGATTTCATCCCCAACGCCAGCAAGACCGGCCGCGCCAACCATCCGAAGAACATCATCATGCTGACCGCCGATGCGTTCGGCGTGATGCCGCCGATCGCGCGGCTGACCCCGGCGCAGGCGATGTATCATTTCCTCTCCGGCTACACCGCCAAGGTGGCCGGAACCGAAAAGGGCGTGACCGAGCCCGAAGCGACGTTTTCGACCTGTTTCGGCGCCCCGTTCATGCCGCGCCATCCATCGGAATACGGCAATCTGCTGCGCGAGCTGATTGCCCGCCACGGCGCCGATTGCTGGCTGGTCAACACCGGCTGGACCGGCGGCGCCTACGGCACCGGCAAGCGCATGCCGATCAAGGCGACGCGGGCCTTGCTTGCCGCCGCACTCGACGGCTCGCTCAAGACGGCCGAGTTCCGCACCGACCCTCATTTCGGTTTCGAGGTGCCGGTGGCGGTTCGAGGCGTCGACAGCGCCATTCTCGACCCGCGCTCCACCTGGGCCGACAAGGCCGGCTATGACCGGCAGGCGGCAAGGCTGGTCGGCATGTTCGCCGTCAATTTCGAGAAATTCGAAAGCCATGTCGATGCCGTGGTGCTGGGTGCGGCGCCGCGCATGCAGGAAGCGGCGGAGTAATCGCGCTACGGGGTTCAGCTTCGTTGAAAGGCCCGGTTCGATCGGGCCTTTTCTTTTTCGATCCGCCGCGCCATGACTGCGGCATGGCGAGCGACGACAACATCATCATATCAGGCGATGCGGTGATCCATCCGGGCGACCTGCACGAGGATTTCATCCGCTCGTCCGGTCCCGGCGGCCAGAACGTCAACAAGGTGGCGACGGCGGTGCAACTGCGCTTCGACGCCGCCAACGCAGCGGGTCTGTCGGAGCGCGTGCGCGAGCGGACGATCAAGCTTGCCGGCCAGCGTGCCACCAAGGACGGCGTCGTTGTCATCGAAGCGGGCCGCTTCCGCACCCAGGAACAGAACCGGGCGGATGCGCGGGCACGGCTGACGGCACTGGTCGCCAAGGCCGCCGAACCGCCGCCGCCACCGCGCAAGAAGACGCGGCCGTCAAAGGGTGCCGTGGAACGGCGGCTGAAGAGCAAGGCCGGGCGAGGCACGATCAAGAAGCTGCGCGGCCGGGTGGAGAACGATTAAGCACCGCGAAGCTGCAACGCGCGGGTGGCTTCCAATTCTGGGTTGCAGATGGCAAGCTGCGATCACCCACCACAGCAATGGAGACCAACGATGGGCATGTTCGATTTCGTCAAGAGTGTCGGCAAGAAACTGGGCATCGGCGGTGACGACGAAGCCGCACCCACGGCCGACACACTCAAGAAGGAGCTCGATTCGCACAAGCTCGGCACCGATGGCGTCGAGGTCGTCGTCAACGGCGATACGGCGGTGCTGAAGGGTGTGGTCAAGGACCAGTCGATCTTCGAGAAGGCGGTCATCGCCGTCGGCAACACGCTCGGCGTCTCCAAGGTGCAGGCGGACGAATTACAGGTCGCGCCAGCACCTGGCACGGCCGCCGCCCCGGCCAAGGAGCCCACCTTTTACACCGTGAAGAAGGGCGACAATCTCTGGAAGATCGCCGAGAAAAGCTACGGCAAGGGCCAAGGCGTCAAGAACACGGTCATATTCGAGGCCAACAAGCCGATGCTGACCCATCCCGACAAGATCTATCCGGGCCAGGTGCTGCGCATCCCCGACCTCGCCTGATCGGCGACTGCCAATTCGACAAGAGCGGCGGCTTTCGGGTCGCCGTTTTCATTTGATCGTGACATTTTACGGTTCCGAACCATCCAAGAGGCGATCGAATCCGTGCTCGTTCTGCCCAAAGGCGTCCGCCACATGCCGGCCTACCTGTCACGCACCGTGCAGGAAGAACTGGTCGACGAGGTGAGACGGATCGTGCAGCAGGCGCCGCTGTTCGTGCCGGCCATGCCGCGCACCGGCAAGGAGATGAGCGTGCGCATGACCAATTGCGGGCCGCTGGGCTGGGTCACCGACAAGGAGCACGGCTATCGTTACCAGCCGGCGCATCCGCTAACCGGGGCGCCTTGGCCGCCAATTCCGGATGCGCTGCTCGACCTGTGGCGCGAGGTCTCGGGCTATCCGCATCCGCCGGAAGCGTGCCTGATCAATTTCTACACGGCGGATGCGAAGATGGGCCTGCATCAGGACCGCGACGAGGCCGACTTTTCGGCGCCGGTCGTCTCCGTCTCGCTCGGCGACGACTGCCTGTTCCGGGTTGGCCAGACCACGCGTGATGGCGCCACCAAGTCGTTCAGGCTGCAAAGCGGTGATGTCGTGGTGCTCGGCGGCGAGGGGCGGCTGTGCTTTCACGGCGTCGATCGGATCTATCCCTCGACCTCGGCGCTGCTGAAAAACGGTGGGCGGATCAATCTGACATTGCGACGGGTGACGAAGCCGGCCGTCACAGCTTCCTGAGCGCCACTTCCTCGATCAGGTGGTCGGCGCCCTTGCGCAGGATCAAGTCGGCGCGGGCCCGCGTCGGCAGGATGTTCTCGCGCAGATTCTTCAAATTGATGTTGGTCCACAGGCCTTCGGCGATGGCGCGCGCCGAACCCTCCGACAGCTGCGAGTAGCGGTGAAAGAAGGAGTCCGGATTGCGGAAGGCGGTCTCACGCAGCCGCATGAAGCGGGAAATGTACCAGTTGTGGATCAGCTTCTCGTCGGCATCGATGTAGATGGCGAAATCGAAGAAGTCCGACAGGAAAGGCACGATCTTGCCGTCCTGCGGCAGCTTGCCGGGCTGCAGGACATTGATGCCTTCGAAGATCAATATGTCGGGCCGGTCGATGGTGACGAACTCGCCGGGAATGACGTCATAGGTGAGGTGCGAATAGACCGGCGCGCGGACATCGGGCAGCGCCGACTTGATGCCCGACAGGAAGCGCAGCAGCGCGCCGACATCGTAACTGTCTGGAAAACCCTTGCGCTCCATCAGGTTCTCGCGGCGCAGGACCTCGTTGGGCAGCAGGAAGCCGTCGGTGGTGATGAGATCGACCTTGGGGCTCGACGGCCAGCGCGCCAAAAGCTCCTTCAGCACGCGTGCGGTGGTCGATTTGCCGACCGCGACGGAACCGGCGATGCCGATGATGAAGGGCGTCTTGACCACGTCGACCGCGTTGAAGAAGGCCTGGCGTTGCCGAAACAGCAGCTGGCTCGCTTCGACATGAGCCGACAACAGCCGCGACAGCGACAGATAGATGCGCGTGACCTCTTCGAGATCGACCGGATCGTTGAGCGACCGCAGGCGGCGGAATTCGTCCGCACTCAGCGTCAGCGGCGTGTCGGCGCGGAATTGCGACCATTGCTCGGCGGAGAAGAAGCGAAACGGGGAATACTTCTCGGTCGGCGCGAGCTGATCCATCGAGATACCTGCCCTTCCTCGCGGTCAGCCCTTGGGCCGTGACGCCTTCTCGGCGATGCCCGAACGCCGGGTGCGGCCTTCGAGCTCCTTGAGCACGTCGCTCAGCAAAACCCCCGAGAGGCCGAGAACGACGAGCCAATGATATATAAGATCG
>NZ_RZPI01000516.1:0-4129 GCF_003998715.1 Mesorhizobium sp. M7A.F.Ca.CA.002.15.2.1 | reverse complement strand
GCCGGGTCGGCCCGCCATGGCGGATCGGCTGGTTCGGCGCGCTGCGCTGCCGCCGCTCGCTCGAGCTGCTGGCTGATTTCTCCCGCCGCACGGAGGGCCGCTTCGAGATCGTGCTGCGCGGCCGTCCGGCTTTGTCGGAATTCCCTGACTTTCACGGCTTTGTCGAGGCCGAGCCATGGCTGTCGTTTCTCGGGCCCTACCGCAATCCGGAAGACATGGCGGCGATCTACAACGATGTCCATTTTTCCTGGGCGATCGATTTCTTCGAAGCGGGGCAGAACTCCGAATGGCTTCTGCCCAACCGGCTCTATGAGGGTTGCCGTTTCGGCGCGGTGCCGATCTCGATGGGCAATACCGAGACCGGGCGGTTCCTCAAGCAGCAGGATATCGGCGTGCTGTTGCCGCAGGCGTCGCCCGAAGCGCTCGAAGCCGCGCTAGGCAAGATGGAGGAGCATCGCTTCGCCAGGCTGAAGGGGCGTGTTCTGGCGCGCAACCCGAGGACCTGGAGCTACGATCGCAGCGATTGCCGTGCGCTTGTCGAGCGGCTGCGCAGCCTGACCGCCGTGCCCGGTTCGTTTGCCGCCGAGGCATTGGCATAGGATGGCAGGGGATGGACAGAGGCAAGATGGACAGAGGTTGATGACGCAGACGGAAAAACCCTCATCCAGCCTGATCGTTATCCCATGCCTGAACGAAGCCGCCCATATCGGTGCGCTGCTCGATCAATTGCGGCCCGCGGCCGCCAGGCTTGGCGCCCGGATCATCGTCGTCGACGGCGGCAGCACCGACGGCACGCTTTCCATCGTAGACGAAGTCATTGCCAGGGACCCGCGGGTTATCCTGCTCCACAACAAGCGGCGCATCCAGAGCGCGGCGATCAATCTCGCCGTCGGTACCTTCGGCGATGGTGCCGACTATCTCATCCGCATCGATGCGCATGGCGGTTATCCCGACGATTATTGCGACCGGCTGGTCGAGGAAGCGCTGGCTACATCAGCGGATTCGGTTGTCGTTTCGATGCTGACCAGCGGCAGCGGTGCCGTGCAGAAAGCAGCGGCCGCGGCGCAGAACTCCAAGCTCGGCACCGGCGGCTCGAAGCATAGGCATCTTTCGCAGGGACAGTGGATCGATCACGGCCATCATGCACTGATGCGGATATCGGCGTTCGGCGCCGTCGGCGGCTATGACGAAACGTTCAGCCACAACGAGGACGCCGAGCTCGATTATCGCCTGCGCAAGGCCGGCTACAAGATCTGGATGAGCGGCAAGACGCAGATGGTCTACTACCCGCGCGGCTCGCTCTCAGGCCTCTATTTCCAGTATCTCGGCTACGGTCGCGGGCGTGCCAAGAATGTGCTGAAGCATCGCGTCATCCCGAAGGTGAGGCAGATGGTGCCGCTGCTGGTGTTCCCGGTGGTGCTGCTGGCGGCCTTCTCTTTCGTGCACTGGCTGGCGGCGGTGCCGCTGCTGCTGTGGGCGTCGGTGTGCCTGGGCTACGGGCTGGTGACGGCTATCCGCCAGCGCAAGGCCGACGTTGCGCTGGCCGGTGTCTCGGCCATGGTCATGCATCTTGGCTGGTCGGTCGGCTTCTGGCTGCAGCTTCTCGGCCTCGGCTCGCGACGAGGAGTGGCCTGATGGCGGTGTCGGCAAAGAACCGCAGCATCGACATCGGCGTCTGCACGTTCCGCCGGCCGGAACTGGCCGACACGCTGCGCTCGCTCGACGCCATGGAGATGCCGGTGGGATTCGATGTCCGCATCGTCGTCGCCGACAATGACGACACCCCATCGGCCCGTGACCTGGTGGCGGCGCTGTCGCGGGAATTGACGGTGCCGATCCACTATCAGCACGCCCCGGCGCGCAACATCTCGATCGCCCGCAACGCCTGCCTCGATGCGAGCACCGCGGATTTCGTCGCCTTCATCGACGACGACGAGACGGCCACGACGCCATGGCTTGCCGAACTGGCCGCGATGGCGCAGCAAAGCGGTGCCGCCGCCGTGCTCGGCCCGGTCAGGGCGCGCTATCGCCCGGACGCGCCGGACTGGATGCGGCGCGGCGATTTCCATTCGACCTTGCCCGTCTGGGTGCGCGGCGAGATCCAGACCGGCTACACCTGCAACGTTCTGCTGCGGATGGGCTCGGACAGCCTGCGCGGCCGCCGCTTCAGCCTGGCGCGTGGCCAGACCGGCGGCGAGGACACCGAATTCTTCGACCAGATGCACAAGGCAGGCGGCCGCATCGCCTTCTCGCCCGAGGCATGGGTCGACGAGGTGGTGCCGCGCTCCAGGGCGGCATTCGATTGGCTCGGCCGCCGCCGCTTCCGCGTCGGCCAGACGCATGGCCATCTCCTGGGCAGCAGCGCCAGCGGAATCGGTCTGGCCAAGCAGGTCGGCCTGGCCTCGGCAAAGGCCATCTATTGCTTCGCCTCGGCACTTCCGGTCGTCGTCAGTCCGGTACGCAGGAACCGCAGCGTGCTGCGCGGCATTATGCATGTTGGTGTCGTCAGCGGCCTCGTCGGCATCCGCGAAATCCGCCTCTATGGCCAGCCTTCGCCACAGGAGGGAGGCAAGCGTGCAGCCTGACGTCAGCTCTATCCCCGATGTTTCCTTCGTTATTGCCGCCTACAATGCCGAGACGACCCTTGATCGGGCGATCGCCAGCGCCATCGCCCAGAAGGGTGTCAGCGTCGAAATCATCGTCGTCGACGACAAGTCGCGCGATGCGACGCTCGATGTTGCGCGGGCCTATCCCGGGGATATCGTCCGTGTCATCGCCCTGCCAAGCAATCGCGGCCCGGGCGGCGCCAGGAATGCCGGCCTCGATGCCGCCCGCGGCAGATGGATCGCGGTTCTCGATTCCGACGACGCGGTCTTTCCCGGCCGGCTCGCCAAGATGATCGCGCGTGCCGAAAGCGCGGATGCCCAGATCGCCGTCGACAATCTGCAGGTCGTTCGCGAGGACGGCGTTATCGAGGACGCGATGTTTCCGCGGCAATATCTGGAAGGCTTGCGCGAGATTTCGCTGGCCACCTACATCGCCGGCAACATCGTCTTCGAATCCAAGTTCAACCTCGGCTACCTCAAGCCGATCTTCCAGCGCGAGTTCCTGAACGAAAACCGGCTTCGCTATGACGAGAAGCTGAGGATCGGCGAAGACTACATCCTCTTTGCCGCCGCCCTGGCCAACGGCGGAAAATGCGTCGTCGAGCCCGATATCGGCTATGCCTACCATATTCGCAGCGTCTCCATTTCGCGCGTGCTCGAGCTTCACCACGTCGAAGCCATGCGCAGGGCGGATGCCGTGTTCGCTCAAACCCATCGGATGGATGAGGCCGCGCAAGCCGCGTTCGCGCGGCGTGGCCGCAGCCTGCGCAAGGCGGCATCGTTTCTGTCACTGGTACAGCACATCAAGGCGCGGTCCCCGCTCAAGGCGATCCGGACTGCGCTCAGCGACCCGGCGGCGGTCAGGCATATGGGCATGCCGATCGCCGTGCGGTTGCGAAGAATGGCGGCACAATTTGCCGTCGGGGCGGGGAGGTGAAGATGCAGGCACATGGAGGGAATTTTCGTGGCCTGTGAACGGATTGAAGTCGATCTCCTCAGAAGGAATTTGCGATGAAGAAAATCAGGAAGGCCGTGATACCGGTGGCGGGGCTTGGAACGCGGTTCCTGCCGGCGACCAAGTCGATGCCGAAGGAAATGCTTCCCGTCGTCGACAGGCCCGTCGTCCAATATGCGGTGGACGAGGCCTTCGAGGCGGGCATCGAACACATCGTCTTCGTGACCGGTCGCAACAAGGCGGTGATCGAGGACTATTTCGACCTGCATCCGGAATTGATCGGCACCCTGGAGCAGACCGGCAAGAAGACCCAGCTGGAGGCGCTCGAAAGCATGCTGCCTGTGGCCGGCGCCACCAGCTTCATCCGCCAGCAATCCCCGCAAGGCCTCGGCCATGCCGTCTGGTGCGCGCGCGAGGTTATCGGCAACGAGCCCTTCGCCTTGCTGCTGCCGGACATGGTGTCCTTCGGCGGTCGCGGATGCCTCGCCGAAACCGTCGAGCTTTATGAGCGCACGGGCGGCAACGTAATCGCCGTCGAGCGTTGCGAACCCAGCGAGACCAACAAATA
>NZ_RZPI01000515.1:0-4139 GCF_003998715.1 Mesorhizobium sp. M7A.F.Ca.CA.002.15.2.1 | reverse complement strand
CGCGAGAACAGCCGGTCGACGACGCCGATATGGGCCGATGTCGCCGGCACGAACGAGCCGGTCTGGGCCAGGATGGCGATCAGCGCGTTTTGCCGCAGGAATGTCGATTTACCGCCCATGTTCGGGCCGGTCAAAAGCCAGATCGCGCCGTTCCGGGCAGCTCCCTCCGGCGACAGGTCGCAATCATTGGCGACGAACGGGCCTTCGCCGGAGCGGCGCAAGGCCTGTTCGACCACCGGATGCCGCCCGCCCGTAATCTCGAAGGCAAGGCTCGAATCCACCACCGGCCGGCACCAGGCTTCGCTTTCCGACAGAAGCGCGAGCGCCGCGGAGACATCGAGCACGGCCAGCGCATCGGCGCCGGCACGGATCTTCTCCGCTTCGCCGACCGCTTCCGTCGTCAGCGCCTCGAAGGCGGCCAGTTCGATGTTGAGCGCCCGGTCGGCGGCATTGGCGATCTTGGTCTCGAGCTCGGCAAGCTCGGTCGTGGTAAAGCGCATGGCGTTGGCCATGGTCTGGCGGTGGATGAAGCGCGCCTTGGCGCCATCGCTGCCGGTCATCACAGCATGGTGGTTGGCGGTCACCTCGATATAGTAGCCGAGCACATTGTTGTGCCGGATTTTCAGCGAGCGGATGCCGGTCTCGTCGATCAGCGAGCGTTCCAGCCCGGCGATCACCTTTCGCGATTCGTCGCGCAGCGCCCGCATCTCGTCGAGATCGGCATGGTAGCCGCCACGAACGAAGCCGCCGTCGCGCTTGAGCAGCGGCAGTTCGTCGCCAAGTGCCTGCATCAGATGCTGCGAAAGCGCTTGGGGCAGTGCATGGATGGCGGCCAATGCCGCCGCAAGTTCCGGGGGCAGGGCGGTCGCGGCAAAGATTTCGGCGATCGCGCCTGCCGCCTCGAAGCCGGCGCGCAGCGCGCCAAGGTCGCGCGGCCCACCCCGGTTGAGCGCCAGCCTGGACAGCGCGCGGGGCATGTCGGCAACGCTCTTCAGGCTCGACCGCACCGCCTGGCAAAGTCGCGTTTCGGAACGAAAGAACGACACTGAGTCCAGCCTGGCGCCGATCGCCGCCGGGTCGGTCAGCGGCGCCATCAGCCGGTCGGCGAGCAGCCTTGCGCCGCCGCCGGTCACCGTGCGGTCGATCGCCTTGAACAGCGAGCCTTCGCGGCTGCCCGACAGCGTGCGCAGCAGTTCCAGATTGCCGCGTGTCGCCGGATCGATGAACAGGGTCGAACCCTGCTCCTCGCGTTCGGGCCGCGACAGCGGCGGGCGCTCCGCTTTCTGCGTCTTCTCGACATAGGCAATGGCGCCCGAGATCGCCGACAGTTCGGCGCGCGAAAAGGCGCCAAAACTGTCCGGCGTCGCCACATCGAAGAAGCGGGCGATGCGCCCTGTCGCCGACGCCGAATCGAACAGTGACGGTGGTTGCGGGCTGGCGACGCGGCCGAGCACGTCGAACACCGGCTTCAGCTCCGGATCGTGGAACACTGGCTCGGCAACGATCAACTCACGCGGATCGACACGGAAGATGTCAGCCAAAAGCCGGTCGGCGGTGGTGTCGGTGACGCGGAAGGCGCCGGTCGAGATGTCGATCCAGGCCAGCGCAAAGGAGTGGTCCGCTCCGCCTTTCACCCGCCCCAGCGCCATCAGGAAGCTCGATTCCGACGGCGCCAGCAATTTGTCCTCGGTGATGGTGCCTGGTGTCACCAGCCGCACCACATCGCGGCGCACCACCGATTTGCCGCCGCGTTTCTTCGCCTCGGCCGGATCCTCGATCTGTTCGCAGACGGCAACGCGGAAACCCTGGCCGATCAGCTTCTGCAGATAGTCGTCAGCAGCATGCACCGGCACACCGCACATCGGAATGTCGAGCCCTTGATACTTGCCGCGCTTGGTCAAGACGATGCCCAGCGCCCGGCTTGCCTTCTCGGCATCGTCGAAGAACAGTTCGTAGAAATCGCCCATGCGATAGAACAGCAGCGAATCCGGGTTTGCCGCCTTGATCTCGATGAATTGCTCGATCATCGGCGTGGCGCCGGCGTGGGCGGTCGGCACCGGCGTCATCGCCTCGGGGGCGTCTGGCTCGTTCGGGCTGTGCATGTTCATGCGCCGCACGCTAGCAGATGTGATCGCGCGGTTTAATGCCGGGGCTTCGAAAAACAGGGGACGACCGGGACGGCAGGATGCCCGCAATCGCGCGTACCAACCGCGATTCCGCACGCTGGCAGTTTACACGCGGCGGCGCGTGGTCTTAATTCGGTCCGACACAAAGCACCCGCTTCAACGAGGTGCTGCACCGGTGAGGAAATCAAGTACATCATGGCCAGGAAAACCGAGAACAGCGGTCCGTCCGTCAGTGCGCAGGAAGCGCTCGAATTCCACGCCATGGGTCGGCCGGGCAAGCTGGAGGTCGTCGCCACCAAGCCGATGGCGACGCAGCGCGACCTCAGCCTCGCCTATTCGCCTGGTGTCGCGGTTCCGGTCCTGGCCATCGCCGAAGACCCCTCGCGCGCCTTCGACTACACGACGCGCGGCAATATGGTCGCAGTCATCTCCAACGGCACAGCCATTCTCGGTCTCGGCAATCTCGGCGCGCTGGCCTCCAAGCCGGTGATGGAGGGCAAGGCGGTGCTGTTCAAGCGCTTCGCCGATGTCGATTCCATCGACCTCGAGGTCGACACCGAGGACGCCGACGAGTTCATCAACTGCGTGCGTTTCCTCGGGCCCTCCTTCGGCGGCATCAATCTCGAGGACATCAAGGCGCCGGAATGCTTCATCATCGAGCAGCGGCTGCGCGAATTGATGGACATCCCGGTCTTCCATGACGACCAGCACGGCACCGCGATCATCTCCGCCGCCGGCCTGATCAACGCGCTGGAGATCACCGGCCGTGACATGAAGACCACGAAAATGGTCTGCAACGGCGCCGGCGCCGCCGGCATCGCCTGCATCGAGCTGATGAAGGCGATGGGCTTTTCGCCGGAAAACATCATCCTATGCGACACCAAGGGCGTGGTTTTCCAGGGCCGCACCGAAGGCATGAACCAGTGGAAGTCGGCGCATGCGGTGAAGACCGAGGCGCGCAGCCTCGCCGAGGCGCTCGACGGCGCCGACGTCTTCCTCGGCCTCTCCGCCAAGGGCGCGCTGACCACCGCCATGGTGCAGTCGATGGCCAAGAACCCGATCATCTTCGCCATGGCCAATCCCGATCCGGAAATCACGCCGGAGGAAGTGGCCGAGATCCGCACCGACGCCATCATGGCCACCGGCCGTTCGGACTATCCGAACCAGGTCAACAACGTGCTCGGCTTCCCCTATATCTTCCGCGGCGCGCTGGATGTCAGGGCAACCACCATCAATGACGACATGAAGATCGCCGCCGCCCAGGCGCTGGCGGCACTGGCGCGCCAGGACGTGCCCGACGACGTCGCCGCCGCCTATCAGGGTAATCGGCCGAAATTCGGCCCCAACTACATCATCCCGGTGCCGTTCGACCCGCGCCTGATCTCGGCCATTCCGATTGCGGTCGCCAAGGCGGCGATGGATTCAGGCGTCGCCCGCAAGCCGATCCTTGACCTCGACCGTTACGCGCAGGAACTGTCGGCCCGCCGCGACCCGATCGCCTCGACCCTGCAGCGCATCTACGACCGCGTGCGCCGCCAGCCCAAGCGCATCGTCTTCGCCGAGGGCGAGGAGGAACAGGTCATGCGCGCCGCCGTCTCCTATGTGAACCAGAAGCTCGGCACCGCCATCCTGCTCGGCCGCGACGACGTCATCAAGGAAAACGCCAAGCACGCCGGCATCGATCTCAACAAGCAAGGCATCGAGATCATCAATGCAAGGCTGTCGCGCCGCAACGGCATCTACACCGACTACCTCTACGAGCGCATGCAGCGCAAAGGCTTCCTGTTTCGCGACTGCCAGCGGCTGATCAACAACGATCGCAACCACTTTGCCGCCTGCATGGTGGCGCTGGGTGACGCCGACGGCATCGTCACCGGCGTCACCCGCAACTATTCGACCGCGCTCGACGACATCCGCCGCGTCATCGATGCCAAGCCCGGCCACCGCGTCATCGGCGTCTCGATCGTGCTGGCGCGGGGCAAGACCGTGCTGGTCGCCGACACCGCCGTGCAC
>NZ_RZPI01000514.1:0-4166 GCF_003998715.1 Mesorhizobium sp. M7A.F.Ca.CA.002.15.2.1 | reverse complement strand
CCGCTGAGGGCCTTGACCCGCTTCACCTTGTCGACGATCGCTGGGATGAAGGCCTGGCCGCCGAAGCCCGGATTGACGGTCATGATCAGGATCAGGTCGAGCCGGTCGAGCACGTATTCGACCACGCTTTCCGGCGTCGCCGGATTGAGCGACACACCGGCCTTCTTGCCAAGATTCCTGATGGTCTGCAGCGAGCGGTCAAGATGCGGGCCGGCCTCGGCATGGACGGTCAAACCGTCGCAGCCGGCCTCGGCGAAAGCGGCCAGATAGGGGTCGGCCGGGGCAATCATCAGATGGCAGTCGAAGAAGGCCTTGGTGCGGTTGCGGATCGCCTTGATCACTGGCGGGCCAAAGGTGATGTTGGGCACGAAATGCCCGTCCATAACATCGAGATGTATCCAGTCGGCGCCGGCTGCCGCTACCGCTTCGACCTCATCGCCGAGTTTGGAAAAATCCGATGCCAGCACCGATGGTGCAATCAGGGTCTTTCTGCTCATGGATGCGGCCTTTCCGAGTGTCCTTCTCGTTGGCCACCCTATCGACTGCCTAATGCGCCGCAGCCGACTTGTCGAGGGTGCAGGCGCGGTCGATGCGCAGGCTGGGACGCGTGCCGTTATCCGCGACCATGCTGCGGCCAATTCCCGCTTGTCCCCACAGCCGCGAAGAAAAACCCGCCGGATTGCTCCGGCGGGGTTTCTGGTCTCGTGTCGAGCAGGTGGTTATTGCTGCTGGAGCTTCAGGATTCTGTCTGGAACCTGGTCCTGCCGCTGTTCGACCTGCGGCCTGCGCCTGCAGCACCTGCTGCAGCAGCAGGCCGGGGTTCAGCTCCAGCGACGGTTGTCCGCGGACCGCCCGGCAGTTCGGGTAGCGCCCGATCGTGCCTTCCGGGCAGCGCCTCCTGATGATCGGCTGGCACTGGCCATCGATCATCTGCGAGCCCGGTGCGCATTCCACCTCCTGCCTGCGGCATGCGCCGTTGATCACCTCGGTGCCGCGCGGGCAGACACATTCGCCGCGCTTGTTGTGGACCTGGCCGCGTACGTCGCACTGCTCCTGCGTCGGCTGCTTGCGCCGGCAGGCATTGCCCCGCACCTCGGTACCCCTCGGGCAGACACAATTGCCGTCGGCGTCGTGGACCTGGCCACGGATGGTGCACTGGTCAGGCCTTGGCCGGATCGGGCGGCAGGCGCCGTTTCTGACCTCGTTGCCTTGCGGGCAGACGCAGTCTCCGTCCGCGTCGTGGACCTGGCCACGGATGATGCACTGCTCAGGCTTCGGCCGGATCGGACGGCAGGCGCCATTGCGCACCTCGGTCCCTCGCGGGCAGACACAGTCTCCATCGGCATCGTGGACCTGGCCACGGATCGTGCACTGCTCCGGCTTTGGCTGGATCGGGCGGCAGGCATTGCCCCTGATCTCGGTTCCCCTGGGGCAAACACAATCGCCATCCGCATTGTGGACCTGGCCACGGATAGTGCACTGCTCGGGCTTGTCGGTCCTGACGCACCTGCCGTTCTCGAGCCCGGTTCCGCGTGGGCAGACGCAGCGTCCGTCCTCGGTGCGGATCTGGCCCTCGAGCAGCACACAGCGTTTCGGCTGTTCCGGCTTCGGCACGATACCACCGCCCGGCGAGCACTGGCCGTTGCGGTAGGTGGTGCCTTCGGGGCAAACGCAGCGGCCGGCATCGTTCATGACGAAGCCTTGCGAGCATTCCTTCCTCGTCTCCTGGCTAATGGTGAAGGGATGGCAGGCATAGGCCTTGCCGCGATCGCCCTGCACATTGGTCTGATCGCCGCCAAGCACGTCGCCACCGCCCTGCACCCGTGTGTCGGGAGACAGCACGCCGACGCAATTCTGGCCGCTGACATTGCCCTGCAGATTGGCCAGGCGGCCGTCGTCGGGAATGACCACGGTGACATGGTGTACCCGGCTTTCGCCGGCGCCGAGCGTCAGGTTGGCAATGCAGGACGCAGGCAAGGTTGCCGGTTCCGGCGAGCAGCCGAAGGGCGGATCGATCGAGGTGATCTCAACGCCTTCCAGCCTGCCGAGCCCCTCCACGCCGATCGCATCGCCGATGCGGACCGGCCCGGAGAAGGCGGTCGCTCCGTCATTGATGATGGTGATCTCGAACGAGCAGGGTTGGCCGAGCCTGCATTCGCGGTCGCCGGTCTTTTCGACACGGATGGTCGAAGAACCGCCGCCCTTGGCGCAGGCCTGGCCAAAGGGATAGACGACGTCGTCGCCCGGCGCAGGCCCATAGGAGCCGCGCGCGCAGTTTTCGAACGCGCCATTCGCCGAGACCGTCACGTCGAAGTGGCGGCTGGTTCCAGGTGTCATGACGGCACCGGGAATCTGGCACGACAGCGCATTGGCCGGAACCGGTCCGCACGCCCATTCCGCGCCGTCGGGGGTGACGGTCTGGATCTGGACGGGCGCGCCGCCGGCCACCAGCGTGGCGGCATCGTTGACCCGCACCGGACCGGTGGGGGCAGCGGTGCCAAGGCTGGTGACGGTGATGCGGCAAGAGACGACCGCGGCACCGGCGAGCGAGCCGTTGCACACCTTGGTGATGCGCAGGGTCGGCTTGCCGCCATTGGGATGACGGAAGCGTTCCTTGGCGCAGGCCTTGTTGTTGGTGAGGTCGTTTTCCCCGGGGATGGGCTTCACCTCAGCGCAATTCTCGACAGTGTCCGACTGGTAGCCGGCCGGCATGACCGCCTTCACGAAGATCGGCGTCGAGGCGCCCGCAGGCAGCGAGATGCCGGCATTGTCGCAACGGAACTGGCCGGGGCCGTTCGGTCCGCATGTCCAGGGCGGGTTCGGGCCGAAGGTCGAGGACGACGGCGCGCCGCCGGGATAATTGTCGATGACCGTCAGCGGTCCATTGTAGGTGGCGCTGCCGTTGTTGATGATGTCGATCACGAAGGTGCAGATGCCGTCGGCCGAGCAGACCGGGACGCGGGCACGCTTCTTCAGGATCAGGTCGACCTTCTTCTCCACCGGCGGCCGGCAGTCGCGGTCACGGTCGCCGCGCCGGCAGATCGGGATCGAGGCACAGCCGCGATCGTTCGACTGGCTGCCGAACAGCGGCTTGCCGCTGGCGCCATAATTGTAGGTGGCGCAGTTGCGTAAAGCACCGCCTTGCCAGCCTCCGGCCGGCTTGAAGCCGAGCTTGAGGTCGACGGAGGCCCCCGGATTGAGCGTGGTCACCGGATAGGTGCAGGTCATCGGGGTGGTTCCGGGTACGCAGACCCAAGGTGGATTTGGCCCTGAATCGAGCGTCGAGCCGGCCGGCAGCGTCACCTCGTCGAGCACGATCTTGCCGTGGTAGGCTCCGGTGCCGACATTGGTGACCCTGATGGTGAAGTCGCAGCCGCCGCCCATCGTGCAACGCGTCACGTCGGCGCGTTTCTCGACCTTGAGGTCCGGCTCCTTGTCCCTGGGCGGGCACCTCTGGTCACGCGGGATGACGATGTCGATCGTCTGCGTGCAGCACAGGCCCCAGCCTTCCTTCGGACCGGCATAGGTTTCGAGGCCGGTGACGATGAGGTGGATGACGTCGCCGGGCGAGGCACCGACGATCTTCCAGTTGAGCACACCGCCGCCCGCCGGCACCAATTGGGTATCGGGGATGATGTTGATGCCGGGCGTGCTCGTCGACACCTGCACCCACTTGCCGCCCATCTCCGGGCCGACCGGCATGTGATAGATGAAGGCGCCGCCGCCGGGCACGCAGTCGACCGTACCGCGTTCCACCTTGAAGCATTCCTTGCCGGGAGGTGGCGGTGGCGGATTGCACTTGGTGACGTCGATCTTGATCGAGGTCTTCACGCCGGTCTTGAAGTCACCGTCGTCGGGCTTGCTCGGATCCTGCGATGGGATGATGGTCCCGGTGCCCGGTCCGGCCGTCACCTTGATCATGCCCTGGTTGTCGACGATCGTCGGCGCGGGAAATGCCGCACGATCGATCTTGGCCGTGATCGCGAAGTTGATCACACGCTCGTTGGCAGCGCCGACGCCGTCGACATCGGACGTGGAGATGCGGAAATCGGAAACCGTGGCAGTATCGTTCGGATTTGCCGAAGTGCTGATCGTTGCACCCGGCAGTGGTCCGCCGGACGAATCCGTGCCGTCGCCGGACACGTTGACGTTGATGATCGCAAGGC
>NZ_RZPI01000513.1:0-4176 GCF_003998715.1 Mesorhizobium sp. M7A.F.Ca.CA.002.15.2.1 | reverse complement strand
GTCTCCGGCGAACCGGCCAAGCAAGCGACGACGAAGATCAGCGCGATCATGCCGCCGAGATAACCAAGGCCCCAGGCCATGTTGGAGATTCGGCCGATCTCGCTCTTCGGCACCAGGCGCGGCATCATCGAATCGTTGAACACGGTCGAAAACTCGGCCGCGACCGACGCCAGCGAAAAGAATAGCACGACCAGGAAAAGGTTCGAACCGGGGGCCGCGAACCAAAGCATGCAAAGGCAGGTGACCTTGACCGCGGCAAAGAATGCGATCCAGGGCTTGCGCGGGCCGGTCTGGTCGGCAATCGAGCCGAGGATAGGCGACAGCACGGCGATGACAAGACCGGCCGCGGCAATGCCGTAGCCCCAGGCCGCCTGGCCGGTCTCCGGATCGCTCGCCATGCGCGAGACGAAGTAAGGTCCAAAGATGAAGGTCGTCACGACCGTGAAGAACGGCTGCGCCGCCCAGTCGAACAGCATCCATCCCCAGATGCCGCGCCCGGACGCACGCTGCACTGTCTCTACCGTCATCATGATCCCTCGGCACCGGTTCCGTGTCGGGCGCCATGTCTGCATGTTTCATGCGCTCATGCAATGAACGAAGCTCGGTGCCGTACCCTTGACGCTGCCGGGCGTTCACTGTTCGAAAGCCATGCAACCGGCTTTCGTCCGCTTCGCGAACCAAGCCCGTATTTTTCTCGTGGGGGAAGTCGGACCGTAGGTCCGGCGCCGTCCTCCACCCCCTGCTTCGCAACGATTGTCGCCGGCGTGGATCTCTTGATTATTAAGTTGACTCTTTTTGTCCGCTTTGACTAATTGCGCTCGCGCAGGGCCGGAACGGTGACCGGCCGAACTGCTCGAAATTGGTCTGACAGGGAATAAGAGATGACGATTGGTCGACAGGCATTGTTGCGCATTCAGGCAAGGCGATTGATTGCGAGCAGTGCCTTGATAGCGGCATCTTTTGGAATGGTGGGGACCGGCCGGGCCCAGGACGTTTCGCCGGACGATGCAACTCAACTGGAAACGATCGTCGTCACCGGCAAGTCGGACCGCGTTGGCGGGCCCGATCAAACGATCGTCGCCAAGGATACGGCGACCGCCACCAAGACCGATACGCCGATCGTCGACGTTCCCGCCTCGGTTTCAGTTGTAACCCAAAAGGAACTGGAGGCGCGCCATGTCGAAAGCCTCCAGCAGGCCGTGGCCTACACATCCAGCGTCCTCACCGACGAGTTCGGCAACGATGACCGATACGACTATATTCGCATCCGCGGTTTCGACCAGACATCGCTCGGTACCTATCGCGACGGCTTGACGGCGCGCATCCCAGCCTGGTTCACGGCCAGCCGTCTCGAACCTTACGGACTTCAGCGCGTGGAGGTCCTAAAGGGATCGACATCGACGCTTTTTGGTCTCAACGGCCCTGGCGGATTGGTGAACGCCATTACCAAGCGGCCGCTGGACCAGAAGCAGGGGGAGATTTACACGTCCTATGGCGACGGCACCAAGGAGATTGGCGTTGATTTTGGCGGGCCGATCGACCCCGATGGCGTGTGGACCTATCGGCTTACCGGGCTGGCCAAGGATGGCGATCAAGGATGGGATTATTCCAACGACGACCGGCTTTACATCGCACCCGCGTTGACCATCAAGCCCGAGGAAGGAACCTCGCTCACCATCCTGACTGACTATTACAAGCGAGATGGCACAGGCGCACGCGGCACCCCCGCCGGCGCCAATATCGACATCGGCACCTTCCTGGGCGAGCCGGATTTCAACCGCTTCAACACCGAGCAGGTCGATATCGGCTACCAGTTCGAACATGAATTCAACGAGAATCTCACCTTCCGCTCCAATGCCCGCTACACGCATTTGAGCCTCGACTACGCCGAGGTCTACGGCGCGTCGCTTGACCCCACGGCGGACCGCACGGCATTTTCCGTCGGCGGCCTGTCCAACCGCTATGCCTTCGACAATCAGTTGCAATACGATACGGGCTGGGACCGGGTCGCCAGCAAGACGCTTGTCGGCGTCGACTACGCCAACGACAACACCCGCGAAAACATCCTCTTCGGCACTGCCGGCCCCATCGACATCGACAACCCGACCTATTGCGGTCTGTCCTGCATCAACCTCGGCCCCTATGTGAACTGGCGGGTCAAGCAGCAGGCGGTCGGTGTCTATGCCCAGGAGCAATTGACGTTTGACGACCGCTGGATCGTCACCCTGGGCGGGCGCTGGGACCGCGTGCAGACGACAGCTGATTATCTCGACCTGGGAACGCAGGACGACGACACCGCATCGGCCTTCACCAAGCGCGCCGGCCTGACCTACAAATTCACGCCGAACCTCGCGGTCTACGCCAACTATTCGGAAAGCTTCCAGCCGCTCGTGTCGCCAAGCGCCAACGGGTATGCGGTCTCGGGCTCGTTGAAGCCTCAGGAGGGCAAACAGTATGAGGCAGGCATCAAGTACAAGCCCGACGGCTTCGACGGCCTGTTCACAGCCGCGGTCTTCGACCTTACCCAAACCAATGTTCCGACCTATGTCACGCCTGTTGTCCAGCAGCAGATCGGCAAGGTTGGCGTCCGCGGCATCGAACTCGAGGGCAAGGCCGCCATCGCGGAAAACTTGAACCTGACGCTTGCCTATTCCTACTGGGATGCCGAGATCCTGGAAGACGGCATTGGCGGGAATGCCGGCAATCGGCCGCAGCGCGTTCCTCGCCACCTGGCGTCAGCCTGGGTCGACTACACGCTTCCCGAGGAAGGACCGCGTGGCGACCTGACCATCGGCGGTGGCCTGCGCTATATCGGACAAACCTACGGGGATGACGCGAACACCATTTCGATTGGCGGCTACGCACTGGTGGATGCGGCGATTAGCTACAAGATGACCAAGGACGTGACGTTGGCCTTGAACGCAACGAACCTGTTCGACCGGAAGTATCTGACAACCAGCTATTACGGGACCGAATTCTACGGCGACCGGCTGAAAATCGTCGGCACCCTCAAACATTCCTGGTGAGCTTGCTGAACGCCAAGCGCCGATAACATTGGAAAAGGCGCCACACGCACCCGACAACGCGTGTGGCAATCATCGACGGTTCACATCCCCGTCAGATCGCTCATCAGCCCCGACGCCACCGACAGCCGCGACACGGTGATGTCGCCGCCCTCGGTCAACGCCTGCAGCCGCTCGCGGATGCGCGCCACCCGCTCGCCGCCGGCGTCCAGCCAGGCAGCCACCGGATCGGCCGTCTTGGCGTGGCCGGTGAGCGCCGCCACCGCGATGCCGCGCCGTGCCGCATCGATCGTGTCGGTGGCGCGCGAAAGCGCCAGCTGATCGTAGTAGTCCGATGGCGTGATCGAGCGTGCGGCATCCTCGACACGCGGAATGCGGAAGGCATCGCTGACGGCGAAGAACGCCTTGGCCGCGGCGACGATATCGGCGCCGGCGGTGCGCGCCGTCAGCGCGATGTCGGGGATGAGTTCCGCCACCTCGCTCAGTGCCAGCTGCCCGGCCAAGCTTTCCGGCGCGCCGGCCTTGAACAGCCCATGCCGCTTCTCCTCGATGCGCTCGCGTGAAAAGGCCGGCAGCAGCGAAACGAGCTTGGGCTCCAGCGCCTTGCGGGCTTCCTGCAACTCGGCAATGCGCTGGCTGAGGGGTGCCGTGCCGGCATCGTTCTTCAGATACCAGCCGCTGGTCACATAGATCAGCCGGCTGACCATCTGATAGAGATCGAGCTGCACCTGGCCGTCGATCTGGTTGTCGAGCGCGTCGATCTCGCGATAGAGCGCCGGCAAGGCAAAACCGTCACGCACCACCGCGAAGGTCCGCACCACGTCGGCGGCGGTGCGCCCGGTGGCCTCCTGCAGCCGGTTGACGAAGGATGGGCCGCCGCGATTGACCAGATCGTTGGCGACGACCCGTGTGATGATCTCGCGGCGCAGCCTGTGGCCATGGATCTCGGCGGCGTATTTCTTCGCCATCTGGTCGGGAAAATAGCCCATCAGGTCGCGGTCGAAATGCGCGTCATCAGGCACGTCGCTGGCGACGATGTCGGAAAACAGCACAATCTTGGCATAGGCGAGCAGCACGCCGAGTTCGGCTCTGGTCAGCGGTTCGCCACGCGCTTCGCGCTCGGCCAGCGCTGCCGGCGCCGGCAGCGTCTCGA
>NZ_RZPI01000512.1:0-4180 GCF_003998715.1 Mesorhizobium sp. M7A.F.Ca.CA.002.15.2.1 | reverse complement strand
CCGGGCCGACCCGTTGGAGGCGGGCCGTATCGCCAACGCGGTGCTGACCGCCATGCGCGAGGAAAACCGGCTCTCGGTCGGCGGCGGCCTTGTGTCGGCAAGCATCGGCATTGCGCTGTATCCGTCGGATGCCGAAAACCAGGCCAGCCTGATAAGCCACGCCGATACGGCACTCTACCGGGCCAAGACCGAAGGCAAGGACACTTACCGTTATTTCGAAGCATCGATGGGGGCCGAGGCCCGCGACAAGCGCGTCATGGAGCACGAACTGCGCCAGGCGGTCGCACGCCAGGAGTTCTATCTCGTCTACCAGCCGCAGAAAGAGATCAGCAGCGGAAAGATGGTCGGCTTCGAAGCGTTGGTCCGCTGGCGGCATCCGACTCGCGGCGACGTGTCGCCGGCCATATTCATCCCGGTGGCCGAAGACAGCGGCGCCATTGGCCAGATTGGCGAATGGGTGCTGACGGCTGCCTGCGAGGAAGCCGCCCGCTGGGAAAATCCGCTGACAGTGGCCGTCAACGTTTCGGCGGTGCAGCTCCACAACACGAATTTCAGCCGCAAGGTCCACGAAACATTGCTGAATTCCGGCCTGGCGCCCGGCAGGCTCGAGCTTGAGATCACCGAGACGGCGCTTGTCAAGGACATGCCGCGGGCGCTGGCCACCTTGCGGCAGGTCAAGGCGCTGGGCGTGCGCGTGGCCATGGACGATTTTGGAACCGGCTATTCCTCGCTCTCCAACCTCCGCGCCTTCCCCTTCGACAAGATCAAGATCGATGGCTCCTTCATCAAGTCGGTCGACAAGAACGGCCAGGTCGCGGCGATCGTGCGCGCCGTCCTGGGACTTGGACGTGGTCTCGGCCTGCCGGTTCTGGCGGAGGGGGTCGAGACGCTCGGCGAACTGAAATTCCTGGACGCCGAAGCCTGCGAGATCGGCCAGGGCTATTATATCGGCAGGCCAGCTCTCATCGAAGAATTCGGCGAGCTGACCGGTGTCGTCGCACCCGCTGTCGGCAGCAAACCCGCTACCTTGCGCGACAGAAGCGTTCTGGCCTTCGCACCGGCACCTGCGCTAGCCACACGCTAGACTAGAGGCTCTCGGGCTTGAGTGCCGTCTCGACCAGCCGCCTGGCGTCCGGCCCCGACCATTCGGCCGGGCCGTTCATATGGGCGATCAGGCAGCCCTCGCCGTCGACCAGCATGGTGACAGGAAGGCCTAGCGCCAGGCCGCGCTTCTTGAGGTCGTTGAACAGCGCCATCGTCGAATCCCGGTAATAGCCAAGCGTCGCGACGCCGGTATCGCTGAGGAACTTCTTCGGCTTCACATCGTCGCCGGCATCGACATTGACGGCGATCACTTGAAAGGCGTCGCTGCCCTTTTCCTTCTGCAGCGCATCGAGCGCCGGCATTTCGGCACGGCACGGGGCGCACCATGTCGCCCACAGATTGAGCAGCACCGTCTTGCCGGCATGATCGGCAATCGTCATCGGCTTGCCGTCCGGACCGTTGAAGGCAAGGCTCTTCAGGGATTGTGGCGGATCGGCCGGCAAAAGTGCCGCGACCTCACCGGTGGCCGAAGCCGCGACCTTCTTGGCGCGGTCGCTCTTGGCCGCGCAGGCCACGTCGTCCTTGCTCTCACCCACGGCAGCTTGTGCCGGTGCATTGTTGCCAGACCGGCTCTCGCTGACATATACCGCGACCGCGCCCGCCAGCGCGCCCGCCACCAAGGCGGCGAGGATCAGGCGCGGGGCCGGGAAGAATCTACTACCGTCTGCCATTTTCTCAAAACTGCTCCGAAGCACGGGTTATAGCCATGAGCGATAAGAAAACCAGCAACCAGATGTGGGGCGGACGTTTTGCCTCGGGTCCGGCCGCCATCATGGAAGCGATCAACGCGTCTATCTCCTTCGACCGCAAACTCTATGCGCAGGACATCAAAGGCTCGATCGCCCATAGCGAGATGCTGGCGCAAACGGGCATTATTTCGGCGGCCGATCAAGAAAAAATCGCTGACGGGCTGAACACGATCCTGAGAGAGATCGAGGCCGGCAGCTTCGAGTTCTCGACGCGGCTCGAAGACATCCACATGAACATCGAGGCGCGCCTTGCCGATCTGATCGGCCCGGCGGCCGGCCGCCTGCACACCGCCCGCTCGCGCAACGATCAGGTCGCGGTCGATTTGCGGCTCTGGGTCAAGGAGGAGTGCTTTCGCGTCGCCGAGGCGTTGAAGGGGTTGATTGAGGCGCTGCTGGAGCGGGCCGAGGAGCATGCGGCGACCGTGATGCCGGGCTTCACCCATATGCAGGCGGCCCAGCCGGTGACCTTCGGCCATCACTGCATGGCCTATGTCGAGATGTTTTCGCGCGACCTGTCGCGTGTCCGCGATGCGATCGAACGCATGGACGAAAGCCCGCTCGGTGCCGCCGCACTTGCCGGCACCAGCTTCCCGATCGACCGCCACCGGACCGCCAAGGGGCTCGGCTTCCGCGAGCCGATGCGCAATTCGCTCGACAGCGTCTCGGATCGCGATTTCGCGCTCGAGTTCCTTGCCATGGCCGCGATCTGCGCCACGCATCTGTCGCGGCTGGCCGAAGAGATCATCATCTGGTCGACGCCGCAATTCGGCTTCGTCAGGCTGTCGGACTCGTTTTCCACCGGCTCGTCGATCATGCCGCAGAAGAAGAATCCCGATGCCGCCGAACTGGTGCGCGGCAAGACCGGCCGCGTCACCGGCCATCTGGTCGGCCTGCTGACGGTGATGAAGGGCATGCCTTTGACCTATGGCAAGGACATGCAGGAAGATAAGGAATCGGTATTCGACGCCGCCGAGACGCTCGACCTGATGCTGGCGGCGATGACCGGCATGGTCTCGGACATGACGGTCAACGCAGCCGCGATGAAGAAGGCCGCCGGCTCCGGCCACGCGACAGCAACCGACCTTGCCGACTGGCTGGTGCGCACGCTCGGCCTGCCGTTCCGAGAGGCGCATCATGTCACCGGCCGGGCGGTGGCGCTGGCCGAAGACAAGAAGGTGGGGCTGGAGAAGCTTTCGCTGGAGGATCTGCAGTCGATCGATCCCGGCATCACGGCCGACATATTCTCAGTGCTGGCGGTGCAGAACTCGGTCAAGAGCCGCACCAGTTTCGGCGGCACCGCGCCGTCGGAAGTGAGGAAGCAGATCCGCGCCTGGAAAAAGCGACTGGCGAAAGCGTAATGCCGGATGTTGCGCCAGCAATATCCCGGACATGCGACCAGCAATATCCGGACGTTGCGCCAGATATTGCGACGAGCAATATCTCGGGGTGCAATGCGCCGAGAACTCGGCTAAAAGCGGCGGCTGACAAACGTTTCGGACGGATGGATCGATGACCGGAAGCAGGATTTTGGTGACGCTGACGCTGCTGGTGGCGATCGCGGCCGTCTCGGCCTGCGGCAGGAGGGGCGGTCTCGACACGCCCTATGAGGCGGCCGTGCAGGCGCGCAAGGATGCCTCGAAGGCCCATCAGCCCGTGCCGCCGGAGCCAGAAAAACCGGTCAAGGACAAGAAGTTCATCCTCGACCCGCTGATCTAGGCCGACGAGAGCGGGGCCTTCCAACCCGATCTCATCTTGCCGCAACTTCCGGAATCACTCCCGTGAACCATTTCGACTACCGCGACGGCGTGCTCCATGCCGAGGACGTGGCGATACCAGATATCGCCGCACAGGTCGGCACGCCATTCTACTGCTACTCGACGGCCACCCTGACCAGGCACTACCGGGTGTTTGCCCAGTCCTTTGCCGGGCTCGACACGCTGGTCTGCTACGCCATGAAGGCCAATTCCAACCAGGCCGTCCTGCGGACGCTGGCGAAGCTCGGCGCCGGCGCCGACGTGGTTTCGGAAGGTGAATTGCGCCGGGCGCTGGCCGCCGGCATTCCGGCCGGCAAGATCCTGTTTTCGGGCGTCGGCAAGACTGCGCGCGAAATGGACTTTGCCCTTGCCGCCGGCATTCTCTGCTTCAACGTCGAGTCCGAGCCTGAACTTGAGCTGTTGTCGGCGCGAGCCGTTGCCCTTGGCAAGGTGGCGCCGATCTCGCTGCGCATCAATCCCGATGTCGACGCCAGGACCCACAAGAAGATCTCCACCGGCAAGGCCGAGAACAAATTCGGCATCCCGTGGCAGCGGGCGCGGCAGGTCTATGCC
>NZ_RZPI01000511.1:0-4192 GCF_003998715.1 Mesorhizobium sp. M7A.F.Ca.CA.002.15.2.1 | reverse complement strand
ACCAGGGCCCGCTCGGCGTGTCCAACCCGATTTCGCCGCTGCCTATCTGCGAGGCCTATTTCCGTGCCGGCCAGGAGATGGGCATCCCCTTCAACCCGGACTTCAACGGCGCTGCCCAGGAAGGCGTCGGCTACTACCAGTTGACCCAGAAGGATGCCCGACGCTCCTCCGCCTCGGTCGCTTATTTGAAGCCGATCCGCAGCCGCAAGAACCTGACCCTCCGAACCGATGTGCTGGTGACGCGCATCGTCGTCGAGAACGGTCGCGCTATCGGCGTCGAGGTGGTCGACAGGCCGGGCGGCGACAAGAAAATCCTGCGCGCCGAGCGCGAGGTGATCGTCTCGTCCGGCGCCATCGGCTCGCCGAAGCTCCTGATGCAGTCGGGGATCGGCCCCGCAGACCATCTGAAGTCAGTCGGCGTCACGCCGGTGCATGACCTGCCCGGCGTCGGCTCCAACATGCAGGACCATCTCGATTTGTTCGTCATCGCCGAATGCACCGGCGATCACACCTATGACAACTACGCCAAGCTGCACCGCACGGCCTGGGCCGGTCTGCAATATCTGCTGCTGAAGAAAGGCCCGGTGGCCTCCAGCCTGTTCGAGACCGGCGGCTTCTGGTACGCCGACCCGACCGCCGCCTCGCCCGACATTCAGTTCCATCTCGGCTTGGGATCCGGCATCGAGGCCGGCGTCGAGAAGCTGAACAATCCAGGTGTCACCCTGAACTCGGCCTTCCTGCGGCCGCGCTCACGCGGCACGGTGCGGCTGAAGAGTGCCGACCCGTCCGACCACCCGCTGATCGATCCGAACTACTGGTCCGATCCCTATGACCGCGCCATGTCGATCAAGGGGCTGCGACTGGCGCGCCAGATCATGCGACAGAAGGCGCTTGCCCCTTACGTGCTGCGCGAAGTGCTGCCCGGGCCGTCGCTCGCCAGCGACGACGAGCTGTTCGACTATGCCTGCCGCACCTCCAAAACCGACCATCACCCGGTTGGCACCTGCCGCATGGGCCATGACGACATGGCCGTGGTGACACCGGATCTGCGGTTGCGCGGCATCGAGGGCCTGCGCGTTTGCGACGCCTCGGTGATGCCGCGCGTGCCTTCATCCAACACCAATGCGCCGACAATGATGGTCGGTGAAAAAGGAGCCGATCTGGTCCTCGGCCGCGAGCCGCTGCCGCCGGCGGTGTTTTCCGGAAACCGGGCTGCTTAGCCGCTGAGGAGCAAGACATGATCAGGCACTGTGTTTTCGCTAGATTTCGCAATGATGTCGCCGCTACCGAGCGCACGGCGGTCCATGCCGATCTCGAGGCGCTGCGACAGCTGATCGACGGCATGGACGCCGTAAAATTCAGCGCCAATGTCAGCCCCGAGCCGTTCGCACGCGGCTTCACCCATGGCTTCACCATCGACTTCCGCGATGCTGCCGCGCGCGATGCCTATCTTGCGCATGAAGCGCACCAGCGCGCCGGCGCACGCCTGGTCGCTGCCCTGGAAGGCGGCACGGACGGGCTGATGGTGTTTGATCTCGAAATCTAGACTCACCATCAAGCCACGATCGAGTTCATCGACAGATGGCACCGGTCGCTCCTCATCGCACCTCAGGGGCGTTCGATCAAATGAGCCGCGCGAAAAAGTGACCACCGGTCTTCCCTGAACTGGCTGATAATTCCTCACATCGATGATGGTGGAGGAGGAAGATTTGCCCCTTAATTCGCAGCAGAAGAAGACCGTCCTCGCCTCGTTCCTGGGCTGGACGCTCGATGCTTTCGATTTCTTCCTTCTGACATTCCTGCTCACCGATATCGCGACCGAATTCCACGCCGACGTGCCCGCGGTCTCCAAGGCGCTGTTCCTGACCTTGGCCACACGCTTCATCGGCGCGTTCTTCTTCGGCATGCTTGCCGACAAGTACGGGCGCAAGCCGATCCTCATGCTCAACATCGTGAGCTATTCGGTGATCGGCGCGCTGGCCGCCTTCTCACCCAATCTCGGCATCTTCCTCGCCCTGCGCGCGCTGTTCGGCATCGCCATGGGCGGCGAATGGGGGCTTGGCAGTTCGCTGGCCATGGAATCCATTCCGCCGAGCGCACGCGGCATGGTCTCCGGCATCCTGCAATGCGGCTATCCGGCCGGCTATCTGCTGGCGGCGGTGGTCTATGGCCTGCTCTATCAGCAGACGATCGGCGGCTACACGATCGGCTGGCGCGCCATGTTCCTGCTCAGCTTCGTGCCGGCGCTGATTGTGCTCTTCATCCGCTCGCATGTGCCGGAATCGCCGGCCTTCGTCGAAGCGCAGAAGACGGCTCGACCGGGCATGTGGGAAACCCTGCAGAAACACTGGGGTGTCGCGCTCTATGCCGTCGTGCTGATGATGTTCTTCAATTTCTTCAGTCATGGCACGCAGGACCTCTACCCGACCTTCCTGAAGAAGCAGCACGGCTTCGATCCGCATACGGTGAGCTGGATCACCATCGTCGCCAATATCGGCGCCATCGTCGGCGGCCTGGCATTCGGCGCGCTGTCCGAAAAGATCGGCCGCGTCAACGCCATCACGCTGGCCTGCCTGATCGCCTTGCCGTCGATCCCGCTATGGGCCTACTCGACCACGCCGTTCATGCTCGCCATCGGCGCCTTCGTCATGCAGGTCGCGGTCCAGGGCGCCTGGGGCGTCATCCCCGTGCACCTCAACGAGCTTTCGCCCGGGGCGGTGCGGGCGACCTTGCCCGGCTTTATCTATCAGGCGGGCAATCTCGCCGCGTCCTATGGCGGCCCCTATCAGGCAGGAATCGCGGAAAGCGCCGGAGGCAGCTATGGCTATGCCCTGGCGCTGTTCGCAGGCGTGGTCGCCATCTGCATCATCGTCGTCATCCGTTTCAGTCCGGAACGACGTGGCCAGTTGATGACCGTACTCAATTAGGGTCGAAATCAGCCGAGCCTGAGCGCAACGACACCGGCGACGATGCTGAGCGCGGCGGCACCGCGCCAGCCGGTCATTTTTTCGCCGAGAGCGAAGACCGAGATCATCATGGCAAACAGGATCGAGGTTTCGCGCAGCGAGGCCACGGAGGCGATCGGCGCCTTGGTCATCGCCCACATGACGATCCAGTAGGCGGCGCCGCTGAGCACGCCCGTGAACAGCCCTGCCTTCCAGTCGCGCGCCAACACCGGCAGCGCCTTCGGCCCGCGGAAGATGAGGCACAGCACCAAGGCGCCAAAAGCATCGCAGATGAACAGCCAGGCTGCATAGCTCTGCGCGGTTGCCGCCAGCCGTGCGCCGCTGCCGTCGGACAGCGTGTAACTGGCAATGAAGATGGAAGTGCCCAGTGCGAAGCCAACCGCGCGCAGATTGAGTTTTTCCAGATGTGCGCCGCCACGAAACGACATCACCAGCGTGCCGGCCGACAACAGGAAGATGCCGAGCATGGCGAACGGGCCGGGAATCTCGGCAACGACGAACATGCCGCCAAAGGCCGAGAGCAGAGGTGCGGTGCCCCGCGCCAGCGGATAAGTCTGGGCGAAATCGCCGGCCTTGTAGGCGCCGATCAGGAAGGTGCGGTAGCCCATGTGGAAAATGACGGAGGCGATGATGTAGGGCCACACCTCCGCCTTCGGCACTTCGACGAAGGGCAGCACCACGAGTGCCGCCGCGCCCATGCCGAGCGTCATCAGCGTGATCGACAGGAAGCGGTCGAGATGGACCTTGACCAGCGCGTTCCAGATCGCGTGCATGGCGGCGGCGGCAAGCACTGCGAAAAAGACGAAAAGCGTCATGTGGCAATGCCGGGCGTTTCCAGGTCGATGTCGACCCGCAACGGAAAATGATCCGACGCAACCTCGTCGATATCGGCACAGATCGAACGCACCCGCCCGGCGAACATGCCGCCGACGAAGCAATGGTCGAGCCGGCGCTTTGCCAATCTGCCGTCGATGGTCTTCACATGGGTGTGGAAGTCCGGAACTGGCTCCCCGGCAACGGCGGCGGCATCGACGAAACCGCTGAGATAGGCGGCACCCCGATGGTAGGGCGTGCTGCCGACGATGCGGCGATATTCGGCGCTGCCCGGCTCCATGTTGAAATCGCCCATCCAGATCGCCGCCAGCGGGTTTTCCGGCTCCGCTTCGCCGCTGGTCCAGTTGCGCGTGGGCTCGTCGTCGACGCCGCTCCACGGCCCGCCGTCGGAC
>NZ_RZPI01000510.1:0-4193 GCF_003998715.1 Mesorhizobium sp. M7A.F.Ca.CA.002.15.2.1 | reverse complement strand
TCCGAAAAGCGGGCGCGCCAGCTGGGGCCGTGATCGTCGTCGCTGACAGGCACGGCTCCGTCGCGGCTGGCCAGCACGACGCGCTGCGGCATCGTCACCGTCACGGTGCCACTGTCGGCCGGCGTCGAGATGCCAAGCACGATGCGGATTGCCGCGCCATCGCGCAGCACGTACCGCTTCGCCTCGGTGCCCGACATTGCCCGCGGCGCGGGCAGGCGCAGGTCGAGCGAACGCTTTCCCGATCCGTTGAGGGCCTGTGCGACCTGCTGGAACACCATGGTCGAAACATCGATTTCGATTTGCGACAGATCGCGTTCGATCGGCGATGCCGGCAGATCCGGGTCGCCGCCGAACAGCGTGCAGACCATGATGGCGATCGCCGGAGCATCGATTACCAGGGTCATCGCATCGGAGGACGCCGACGAGCCGATCACGGTCATCGCAAACGTGTCGCCGGCACGCGAACGCGCCTCGGGAACGCGGCTGACCTCGATCGCTTTGAGATCGACGACGACCGGAACGCCAAACTCGCTGGTCAGGGTTTTCTGCAGCAGCGGCACGGCGCGTTCGGCCATGGCGCGGCCTGCGTCGATGACCTGCGCGGCCTCACCGCTGTCGCCGACCAGACGCTCGATGATCAGCGAGCGCGCTTCCGCTGGACTGCCCAGGCTGGTCATGACAGTGCCGGGACCGATCTGTCGCGCATCGTTCAGGCGGCCTTCTTTTCGACGGTGCCGGTATTCATCGTGCTCTGCTCGACCGCGTCGATCGTCGGCCGTTCATAGGACGAGATGGTCTTGCGGCCGAACTCGATCGCCACCTGCGGCAGCGCGCCGTTCATGTAGGCCAACAGCGTCTGCTTGACGATGATATAGAGGCGGTTCTTCTTCTCGCGCACTGTCTTGATCTTGGTGGCGACCGGTCCGACCACAGAATAGGACAGGAAGATGCCGAGGAACGTTCCGACAAGCGCGGCACCAATCAAACCGCCGAGAATTTCCGGCGACTGGTCGAGCGCGCCCATCGCCTTGACCACGCCGAGCACGGCGGCGACGATGCCGAGCGCCGGCAGGCCATCGCCCACCGCCACCATCGCGTGATAGGCCTTCATCTTGTCGGACCTGATGGTCTGGATTTCTTCGTCCATCAGCGCCTCGATCTCGTGCGAGCGGGCATTGCCGATGATGATGATGCGGCAGTAGTCGCAGATGAAATGCGTCAGATCGTGGTTATGCAGCACGGTTGGGAACGCCTGGAAAATCGCCGACTCTTCCGGATTGTCGATATGCGCCTCGACCTCGCTGCGGGATTTCGAGCGCAGCTCGCGCATCAGCGAGTGCAGCACGCCGAGCGTTTCGAGATAGTCCTGTTCCTTCGGCACCGCCTGCTTGAAGGCTTCGAGAATGCCCTTGCCGGTATCCTTGACCGTCTTCATCGGATTGGCGACGAGGAAGGTGCCAAAAGCCGCACCACAGATGATCACTGCCTCCCAGGGCTGGATCAGCACGTGAAGATGGCCGCCCATGGCCATGAAGCCGCCAAGGACGCAGCCGAGCGTTACCACCAGTCCAATCAGAATGCCCACGACAGGTCCTTCCGCATTTCACATCAGGAGCTAGGGATAGCCCCCGTGCCTTGTGTGAGGCTTGAATCGAAGGCGTCGGAGACGATTCAGTTTCGCGCAAGGAAGTAGGGGTATTGTCCGGACATAGCTTCGGCCGGAGGCACCTCTTTGCTTAATACCTTTACCAGCTACCAGCTCATCACCAGGGACATTTCAAAGTCGATCGACAGGATCGAGCAGCAGCCCGTGGTTGATCGCGACACCAAGTATTATCTGGACAACATCACCAAGGTGAAATCGATCGACGATTTCGTCAAGAATGACCGTTTGTTCAAATATGCCATGAAGGCCTACGGGCTCGAGGACATGGCTTACGCCAAGGCCTTCATGGTCAAGGCACTCAAGGAAGGCGTCTCCGATCCCAACAGCTTCGCCAACAAGCTGACCGACAAGCGTTACGCCGAATTCGTCAGGGCCTTCAATTTCGCCGCCAACGGCACCAGTACGACTGTCTACAACAAGGCGCAGCAACTGGTGACCAGCAACTATGCGCTGCAAGTCCAGATCGGCGCCTCGCAGAAGGGGCTCCCTTACTACCAGAGCGAAACCGCCTACTACGTCACCAACATCGCCAAGGTTAGATCGGTCGACGACCTGATGGGCGACAGCCGCCTGCTGACATATGCGATGGCCGCTTTCGGACTCGACGCCGCAACCGAACCTGCCGCAACCGTCAAGGCGATGCTCGAAGGTGGCGTCAGCGATCCCGACAGTCCCGCCAACAAACTGCCCGACAAGAGCTACGCCAAATTCGTCGCAGCCTTCGACTTCGCCCAGTATGGCGATCAGACGACCATGCGCGACGATGTCCAGCAGGCGGTGCCGAAAGGATACATGGCCGGAGCCGGACTGACATTGGTCGAGCCAAGCGCGCAATATATCAAGGGCGAGGCCGATTATTACGCGGCAAACATTTCCAAGGTGACGTCGATCGACAACCTCATGGCGGACAAGCGCCTGCTCACCTTCGCCATGGCTTCCTACGGACTTGATGCGTCAACCGAAACGCCGCAGCAGATCCGCACAATGCTCGAGGGCGGCGTCAGCGACCCCGACAGCCCAGCAAACAAGCTGACGGATAAACGGTACGCCAACTTCGTCACGGCCTTCAACTTTGCCCAATATGGCGATCAGACAACGTCGCGCGACGAAGTGCAGAAAGACACCCCGAAAATCTATACGACGGAGTCGGCGCTTGGCCTGATCGCGCCGAATGCGGACTACATCAAGTCGGAGACCGCGTACTACCTTGCCAACGTCACGAACGTGAAATCCATCGACGACCTGATGGCCAACAGCCGATTGTACAACTACGTGCTCTCGGCCTACGGACTGGACCCGGCGACGGAAAGCAAGGACCTCATCCGCAACGTTCTTGCCGGCGGCATTCGCGACGCCGACAGCGTCGCCAACAAGATGACCAACAAGGCCTATGCCGGGCTGGCCGCCGCCTTCAACTTCGAACAACATGGCGAAGCGGCCACCACCATCAATCCGGCGCAGCAGCCGACCGTCGACAAATACATGCGCCAGACCCTCGAAGAGGATGCCGGCCAGACCAACCAGGGCGTGCGGCTGGCGCTTTATTTCGATCGCAAGGCCCCAACCATCACCAGTTGGTATGACGTGCTGGCCGACACTGCGCTTGCCAGTGTCGTGCGCACCGTGCTCGGCCTGCCCGATTCCTTCGCCACCGCCGATGTCGACAAGCAGGCGCAGCTGTTCGAGCAGAAACTCGACATCTCGGATTTCTCCGACCCCGAGAAACTCGGCAAGTTCCTGACGCGCTTCACCAGTATGTACGAGATCAACAACCCGACTTCATCGGCCGTCACCTCGGTCAGCGTGCTGTTTGCCCAGCCACTCACCGTCGGCATCTCCACCGACCTGATGATGGCCATGCAGAAACTGAGGTTCTGAGACCATCATGCGGGACAGCCTGTACGTCGCTCTTTCATCGCAGATCGCGCTCGAGCGGCGCCTCGACACCATCGCCGACAACGTCGCCAACGCCTCCACGATCGGCTTTCGCGCCACCGGCGTGAAGTTCGAGGACGTCGTCTCTGGCACCGGGCAGAAATCGGTGTCATTCGCCTCCCCGGGCAAGACCTACCTTTCCGGCGCCCACGGTGCCTTGAGCGAGACCGGAAATCCCTTCGATTTCGCCATCCAGGGCGATGCCTGGTTCGCTATAGAGACGCCGGTCGGCACCGTCATGACCCGCGACGGCCGTTTTTCGATGAACGAGAACGGCGAACTGATGTCGATCGAAGGCCACCCGGTGCTCGATGCCGGCGGCTCGCCGATCCAGCTTGACCCCCGCAACGGTCCGCCCAAGGCCGGGGCCGATGGTTCGTTGCGCCAGAACGATCAGCTTGTCGGATCGATCGGCCTCTACAATTTCGATCCAGGCGCGAACTTCGTCCGCTATGGCAATTCCGGCATTGTTCCGGCACGCACCCCGGAGCCTGTCACCGATCGCTCCGATATCGGCGTTGCCCAAGGTTTTCTCGAAGAGTCCAATGTCAATCCGGTGCTGGAGATCACCAGGTTGATCATGGTCCAGCGC
>NZ_RZPI01000050.1:0-15845 GCF_003998715.1 Mesorhizobium sp. M7A.F.Ca.CA.002.15.2.1 | reverse complement strand
CATCGTGGGTGCTCCGGGTGGGAGTCTCAGTTCTTGTCGTTCATACTGCCCCAGTCATCATCCAACACGCGCCATGCCTTCGATGACGTGCGCGCGGATTCGCGGTCTGCAACACACAACATCGCCAACCGTGACCGCATGGTCGCTGCCATGAATTGACGCCCTGCGTGAAGCGGGGCGGCAAAAAACCGTGCGGGAGCAACCCGCCCGATCAACAACAGAGGGAACAAAAATGAGCTTCACGCGTCGCAAATTGCTTCTTCTCGCCGCCGCCATCGGCATCGCCGCCGGCCCCGCCACCGCTTATGCCGCGGATGTGCTCAATGTCGGCGCCTACCCGACCAACCCGCCCTTCGAATTCAAGAACGAGAGCGGCACTTTCGAAGGCTTCGAGGTCGACATCGTCAACGAAGCCGCCAAGCGCATCGGCATGACCACCGACATCGCCGATCTCGGCTTCCAGGCGCTGTTTGCCGCCACCACCTCGAAGCGCATCGACGTCGCCATCTCGTCGATCACCATCACGGCGGAGCGGCTGAAGTCACAGTCGTTCACGCAGCCCTATTATGATTCCGATATGGGCATCGCCACCAAGGCCGACAGCCCGATCAAGGCCGAGGCCGACCTCAAGGGCAAGATCATCGGCGTGCTGTCCGGTTCGACCGGCGAAACCTGGGTCAAGGCGCATCAGGAAGCCGACGGCTTCAGCGACGTGAAGGGCTACGACACGCAGCAGAACCTGCTGCTCGACCTCAGCGCCGGCCGCGTCGATGCGGCAGTCAGCGACATTCCGGGCATGGAATATTCCTTCACCAAGATGAAGGACCTGGTGGTCAAGGAGCGCATCAAGACCGGTGAGCAATACGGCCTGATGATGACCAAGGACCACCCGCTGCTCGGCAAGCTGAACGATGCGCTGAGCGCGATGAAGAAGGACGGCACGCTGGCCGCGATCCACAAGAAGTGGTTCGGCAGCGACGCGCCCGCCGACTCTTCGACCATGAAGGAAATGCCGCTGCCGAAGGCCTGAGCTGAAGGCTGCGGTAACATCGTGCCGGCTTTCCAGGCCGGCACGATTCTTTCACGCCTGGCCGCCGGCTTCTGCCGCAGATCTCCTGCCCTCGGCGGCCCATGAGTTTAACGTGAGCATTCTTTGCTCTGGGGTTCGGGAACGCTCCCATGTCGCTGATCGACACCTTCTTCAACCCCGACGTCATTATGTCCAGCCTGCCGGCGCTGCTGCGCGGCTTCCTGAACACGCTGCTGCTCGGCATTTTGAGCATCGGCATCGGCATCCCCATCGGCCTGGGGATCAGCCTGGTGCGGCTCTATGCGCCGAAGCCGTTGCGCTGGCTCGCGGTCGGCTACACCGACATCTTCCGCGCCCTGCCGGTGCTGGTCGTGCTGATCCTGATCTACTATGCGCTGCCCTTCCTCGGCATACGCCTGTCGTCCTGGGCATCGGCGGTGACAGCCTTCGCCTTCATCATGTCGGCCTACTCGGCCGAGGTGTTCCGCTCCGGCATCGAGAGCATTCCGCGTGGCCAGTTCGAGGCGTCGCAGGCGCTTGGCCTGCCGTTCCTCCTGACCTTGCGCAAGGTGGTGCTGCCGCAAGCGATCCGCGTCGTCATCCCGCCGATGACCAGCAACTGCGTCTCGATGTTCAAGGACACCTCGCTCGCCTCCACCGTGGCGCTGCCGGAACTCTTGAAGGAAGCGACCAACGCGCAGTCGCTCTACGCCAACCCATCGCCGCTGATCGGCGCCGCCCTTGTCTATCTCATCTTCCTCTGGCCGATGGTCCGCCTCGTCAGCCTGCTTGAAGAGCGCTTCAAGACCGAAAAGAAGCGCTGACCTCGCCAACCGATCCCACCCCGTCCAAGCCCTCCGCAGGAGCCTACCCGTGAATAAGCATCAAACCGACAATGCGAATGCCACCGCGTTCCCCGTCGACACCATCCGCGCCATGTTTCCAGCCTTGCAGCGGGCCGGCGATTTCATCTTTTTGGACAACGCCGCCGGCGCGCAGATCCCGCAGAGCGTGCTCGACGCGGTGACCAATCATCTGGTTTCGCACAATGTGCAGCGTGGCGGCCGCTATGGCCGCAGCGTCACCGTCGACCAATCGGTCGCCGATGCGCGGACAAGCGTCGCTCTGCTCATCAACGCCTACAGCCCGGCGGAAATCTGCTTCGGCATGAATGCCACCTCGTTCATCCGCCTGGTCAGCCTCGGCATCGGCCAGATGCTGCAAGAGCGCGACGAGATCGTCGTCACCGACATGGATCATGACGCCAACATCGCGACTTGGCTGGCGCTGGAATCGGCCGGTGCGAAATTCAAATGGTGGCGGATGCGTGAGGACGGCAATCTGCATGTCGACGATCTGCGTCCGCTGGTCTCGGACCGCACCCGCCTGGTCGCCTGCACGGTCACGGCGCACTCGATCGGCTCGATCGTCGATGTCGCTGCGGTGGCTGGGATCGCGCATGCGGCCGGCGCCGAAGTGTTCCTCGACTGCGTGCATTACGGGCCGCATGGACTGATCGACGTGCAGGCCTGGGATTGCGACTATCTCGTCTGCTCCGGCTACAAGAATTTCTCGCCGCATATGGGCTTCCTGTGGGGCCGTTTCGAAACGCTGAAGCGGCTGCCGACCTTTCGCGAGGACTTCATCCCCGACGAGCCGCCCTACAAGGTCGAGGCCGGCACCTTCATCTACGAGAACGTTTCCGGCATGGATGCGGCGGTGCAGTATCTGGAACTGATCGGCCGCAATCTGGCGCCGTCCAACAACCGCTCCCGACGCGAAAACATCGTTGCCGGCATGGGCGCCATCCGCGACTACGAGCTGGTGCTGGCGCGCGAGATGCTGGCCGTGCTGAAGGATTGCGGGGCAACCATCTACGGCGTTGCCGACGAGGCGCGCATCCATGAGCGCGTGCCGACCTTCTGCTTCAACATCGGCAAACTATCGCCGCAGCGGGTCGTCGAGGAAATGGCCGAGATGCAGATCGGCATCCGCGACGGCCACATGTACGCGCCACGGCTGATGAAGCGTCTCAACCTCTCGATGGACAGCGGCGCCATCCGCGCCTCGTTGGTCCACTACAACACGGTCGAGGAAGTCCGGCGCTTCGGCGAAGCTCTGCGTGCGATTGTCGCGAAGTTGTCCCGAGCTGCGGCCTTCGGGCCGGTCGAGTAGTAGGCTGCGGCTACATTGGGGGTCGTAATCCTGGGGTCTGCGCGACGCTTCGCCCTAGGCCCTGTACTGATAAATGAAAAAGGACTGCGATAGGTGGAAAACTGCCCTCCCAGCATGCAAGATGGCTGATGGCCAATTTATCGTTCCAGCACTTGAACACCGATTGGAATGCCGAGCCCAATGCTCCTGACATAGAGCTGGTAGTCGAAGGCAACAGCGTCCGCCTTTCCTTTCGTCTTAACCCGTGGGCCTACAGTGCCGAGCCTGGAGAAATTGCGACGCTACGATTCCTCGGCTGCAGTCGTTTTCGTTGGGACGCGACGAACGATCATGCATGGTTTGCAGGAAAAGGGCTTTACGGCGGTCAGGCTCCGAAATGGGGCGAGTTCTACGAGGTTATGGGCGACACTCGGGTCGTCGAGGATGACGATTGGGATGTCTTGTCGGCGGATTTGCCGACCTCCCGTCAATTCCTGTTCTACTTCCGTGACGACACAATTGAGATCGTGGCTCAAGATTGGTTGCTGACACGGGAAACACCACTGGCCGCTGAGGACCCCTCCGGCTGAGACTTTCATACTGCGGCGGAATCTGATTCAGACTCCGCAATAATATGAAGGTCCCGGTCGAAAAACGACTCCATTGCGGATCTACACCCAAGGATATATGCTGTCGCAGCGCGCCTAGGCATCCCGCTTCACCATCGCGCATGTTCCATGAAAGTAAAGAATAGATTCGACTCGCTCATGCACGCGGTCTGTGCTGGTCATGGGTATTGCGGAGGAATGCACGGCGACAAATTCATGCATGTCACCGATTTTATCCCTCAATCCGGTGATGTCACAGCGGACCAATTCGTGGAATGGGTCTTTCTAGCTGAAATTGAGAACAAGAGTGAGCGAATGTCCCCCAGATGGGATCGGCATCGCCAAAGGATACGAAGCTATTTTGTTGAGTACATGGGATCAGACGTCATCGATGCCAGCCAATTAAAATGGGGTGTAGAGGGCTAAGCCAGCCCCTTTGCCCTGCTTCCCAATCATCGCGGTCATACTGCATTTATGAGTTCACGACCTAGGATGACGAAAAGCCTCAGGCGGCCTTCTTCTTCGCCAGCCTCGCTTTGATCGACGCGACGTCGGCGCGCGGCGTCGCGGCGAACAGCGTCCTGGTGTAGCTGTGCTTGGGGTCGGCGAAGACCTCGTCGCGCGAGCCGTATTCCACCGCTTCGCCGAAATACATCACCATCACATCGTCGGCGATGTAGCGTACCACGGACAGATCGTGGCTGATGAAGACGTAGGTCAGCTGGAACTCGTCCTGCAGGTCGGCGAGCAGGTTGAGCACCTGCGCCTGCACCGACAGATCGAGCGCCGAGACCGGCTCGTCCAGCACCAGCAGGCTCGGATTGAGCATCAGCGCGCGGGCAATGGCGATGCGCTGGCGCTGGCCGCCGGAGAACATATGCGGATAGCGATTGTAATGTTCGTGACCGAGCCCGACCTTCTTCAGCATCTTCATCGCCAGGTCGCGCCGCTCGGCCGCCGGCTTGTCGGTGTTGATCAAAAGCGGCTCGCCCAGCACGTCGCCGATCTTCTGGCGCGGATTGAGCGATCCGTAGGGGTTCTGGAAGACGATCTGCACCTTGCGGCGCATCTCCTTGGTCAATCCGCCCTTGGCGATGTCGACCTTGTTGCCGTCGATGAACAATTCGCCCGATGTCGCCGGATCGATCAGCGTGATGATGCGGGCAAGCGTTGACTTGCCGCAGCCGCTTTCGCCGACAATGGCCAGCGTCTTGCCCTTGTCGACCTTGAACGAGACGCCCTTGACCGCGTGCACGGTGCGCGGCCCGGTGAACAGGCCGCCGCCGATGTGGTAGTCGCGGACGATGTTCTTGCCTTCGAGAACCGTGGTGCTCATCAGGTGGCTCCCGCAGCAGAAGGCGCCGGCTCGAACATCATGTCGGAAACGGTCGGCAGCCGGTCGCCGACGGCGTTTTCCGGCAAGGCCGACAACAGCGCCCGCGTGTAATTGCTCTTTGGCGATTCAAACAGCGACAGCACGTCGGCCTCTTCCATCTTGCGGCCCTTGTACTGGACGATGACGCGGTCAGCGGTCTCGGCCACCACGCCCATATTGTGGGTGATCATGATCAGGCCCATGCCGTATTTGGCCTGCAGCGAAACCAGCAGATCGAGGATCTGCTTCTGGATGGTGACGTCGAGCGCCGTGGTCGGCTCGTCGGCGATCAGCAGTTTCGGATTGCAGGCAATGGCGATGGCGATCATGACGCGCTGGCACTGGCCGCCGGACATCTGGTGCGGGAAGGAACTCAGCCGCTCTTCAGGGTCGGCGATGCCGACCAGCTTCATCAGTTCGATGGCACGCGCCCGGCGCTGGGCGCGGTCCATGCCCATGTGGAAGCGCAGCACCTCCTCGATCTGGAACCCGACGGTGAAGCACGGGTTGAGGCTGGCGATCGGCTCCTGGAAGATCATCGAGATGTCCTTGCCGACGATCTTGCGGCGTTCGGACGGGCTGAGCTTCAGCAGATCGACGCCGTCGAAGGCCATGCGGTCGGCCTTGACGGTTGCCGTGTTGGGCAACAGCCCCATCACCGCCAGCATCGACACCGACTTGCCGGAGCCGGACTCGCCGACGATCGCCAGCACTTCGCGCGGCTCGATCGACAGGTCGATACCTTGCACGGCCATGAACGGTCCGGCCGCGGTGTCGAAGGAAACGGTGAGGTTCTTGATCTCGAGCAGAGGCATGCTCAGGACCTCTTCAGCTTGGGGTCGAGCGCGTCGCGCAGACCGTCGCCGATCAGGTTGATGGCAAAGACGGTGATCAGGATGGCGAGGCCAGGGAAGGTCACCACCCACCAGGCGCGCAGGATGAACTCGCGCGCTTCGGCCAGCATGGTGCCCCATTCCGGCGTCGGCGGCTGCGCGCCCATGCCGAGGAAGCCAAGGGCCGCCGCCTCGAGGATGGCGTTGGAGAAGGACAGCGTCGCCTGCACGATCAACGGCGCGATGCAGTTTGGCAGGATGGTGACCAGCATCAGCCTGAGATGGCTGGCGCCGGCGACCTTGGCCGAGACGACATATTCGCGGGTCTTTTCGGCCATCACGGCGGCGCGGGTGAGCCGGGCGAAATGCGGCTGCAGCACGAAGGCGATGGCGATCATGGCGTTGACGAGGCCGGGGCCAAGCACCGCGACCAGCACCAGGGCCAAGAGCAGCGACGGGAAGGCCAGGATGATGTCCATGATGCGCATGATCAGCGTGTCGACCCAGCCGCGGCAGTAGCCGGCGAGCAGGCCGAGGATGACGCCTGAAATCAGCGCTGACGTGACAACGACGAAGCCGATGGCGAGCGAGAAGCGCGAGCCGTAGATCAGGCGCGACAGCATATCGCGGCCGACGGCGTCGGTGCCGAGCAGGAACTGCGCATTGCCGCCCTCCTGCCAGGCCGGCGGCGTCAGGAAGAAGTCGCGGAACTGATCGTCCGGCGAATGCGGCGCCAGCAGCGGCGCGAAAATGGCGATCAGGATCAGCAGCGCGAAGACGAAGAGCCCGATCACCGCGCCCTTGTTGACGGAGAAGTAATGCCAGAACTCGCCGAACATCTGCAACCTGGCGTCCTGCGGCTTGACGACGGTCGCGGCTTCGATGGTGGCGGGGCCTTCATTGCTCATGTCAGTTGGCCCGGATGCGTGGGTTGATGACGGCGTAGAGCACGTCGACGATGAGGTTCACCGACATGACGATCAGCGCGATCAAAAGCAACCCGCCCTGCACGGTGAAATAGTCGCGCTTGGAAATGGCGTCGATCATCCATTTGCCGATGCCGGGCCAGGAGAAGATGCTCTCGGTCAGGATGGCGCCGGTGAGCAGCGTGCCGACCTGCAGGCCGATGGTGGTGACGACCGGGATCAGCGCGTTGCGGAAGGCGTGCAGGCCGATGACCCTACGCGGCGCCAGGCCCTTGGCGCGCGCGGTGCGGACATAGTCCTCACCCAGCACCTCGAGCATCGCCGAGCGCGTCTGCCTCGCGATGACGGCGAGCGGAATGGTGCCGAGCACGATGGTCGGCAAGATCAGGTGCGACAGCGCCGAACGGAAGGCGCCCTTCTGGCCCGAGATCAGGGAATCGATGGTCATGAAGCCGGTCACCGGCTTGAAGAAGTAGAGGAGGTCGATGCGGCCTGAAACCGGCGTCCAGTGCAGCATGCCGGAGAACACGATGATCAGCAGCAGACCCCACCAGAAGATCGGCATGGAATAGCCGGCCAGCGCCGTGCCCATGGTCAGTTGGTCGAACCAGGAGCCGCGGCGGATGGCAGCGAAAATGCCGGCGGCCACACCCAGGATGACGGCAAAGATCATGGCGAAGATGGCGAGCTCGACCGTTGCCGGAAAGCGGACAAGGAAGTCCTTGAGCACCGGTGTCTTGGTGGAAAACGAGGTGCCGAAATCACCGCCGAGGATGTTCGTCAGATAGGTCAGATATTGTTGCCAGATCGGCAGGTCGAAACCGAACTGGTGCATGAGCGCCGTGTGGCGTTCGGGCGACAGGCCGCGTTCGCCCGCAAGCACCAGCACCGGATCACCGGGCAGGATGCGCACGAAGCCAAAGGCGAGGATGGTTATCCCGATGAAGGTCGGGATGATGAGGGCGAGCTTGCCGAGGATATAACGCAGCATGGCGGGCGAGTGGGGGCGTCACCACATGGTGGCGCCCCCGTTTCGCAACCTTATTCGGCGATATCGACGCCGTCGAAGCGGTGGATACCGAGCGGATCCATCGCAAAGCCGGTGACGGTCTTCTGCATCGGCATGAACACCTTGGAGTGAGCGAGCGTCGCCCAGGGTGCCTGTTCCTTGAAGATGACCTGTGCCTGTTCATAGAGCTTGGTGCGCTCGGCCTGATCCGAAACGGTCTTGGCCTTGTTGATGAGCGCATCGAAGTCCTTGTTGCACCATTCCGCGCGGTTGTTCGAACCGACGGAAGCGCAGCTCAGGAGCACGCCGAGGAAGTTGTCCGGATCGCCATTGTCGCCGGTCCAGCCGACGATGACGGCGCCGTCGTGATCGACCGCGGAAGCGCGCTTGAGGTATTCACCCCAATCGTAGCTGACGATCTCGACGGTGACGCCGACCTTGGCGAAGTCCGCCTGGATCAATTCGGCGGTGCGGCGCGCGTTCGGCATGTAGGGGCGCGACACCGGCATGGCCCAGACGTTCATCTTGAGGTCCTTGACGCCGGCCTCTTCAAGCAGCTTCTTGGCTGCATCCGGATCGTACGGATCGTCCTTCACTTCCTTGTTGTAGGACCACATGGTCGGCGGGATCGGGTTGACCGCCACCTGGCCGGCACCCTGGAAGACCGCGTCGATGATGGCCTTCTTGTTGATGGCCATGTTGAGCGCCTTGCGCACGCGCACGTCGTCGAACGGCTTCTGCTGGGTGTTGTACATCAGCGCGCCGACATTGAGGCCTTCCTGCTCCTCGACCTTCAGGTTCGCATCGGCCTGCAGGCCGGCGATGTCGGCCGGTGCCGGGTACGACATGATGTTGCATTCGCCGGCCTTGAGCTTCTGTGCGCGCACGGCCGGATCGGTGGTGATGGCGAAGACCAGATCGTCGATCTTCTGCTTGCCGCCCCAATAGTCCGGGTTGGCCTTGTAGCGGATGGCGGCGTCGGTCTGGTAGTCGACGAAGATGAACGGGCCGGTGCCGATCGGCTTCTGGTTGAACAGCTCAGGCGTCTTGTCGGCCTGCAGCTTGTCGGCATATTCCTTGGAGACGACGGAGGCAAAATCCATGCCCAGCGTCGGAATGAAGGTGATCGCCGGCTCCTTGAGGGTGAACTTCACCGTCAGGTCATCGACCTTCTCGACCTTGGTGATGTTGTCGCCGAACTGGTCATTGTAATACTGGTAGGCAATGCCCGGAATGTACTGGAACCAGGGACCGTTCTTGTCGACCTGACGTTCGAACGAGAACACCACGTCGTCGGCGTTGAAGTCGCGCGTCGGGGTGAAATAGTCGGTGGCGGCGAACTTGACGCCCTTGCGCAGCTTGAAGACATATTCCTTGCCATCGTCGGAGATCGTCCAGCTTTCGGCCAGGCCCGGCGAGGTCGTCGTCTTGCCGTGATCGAATTCGACGAGGCGGTTGAAGACGGTGCGCGAGGACGCGTCGAACGTCTGGCCTGCGGTATACGGCGCCGGATCGAAACCTTCCGGCGAAGCTTCCGCGCAGTAGACCAGAGTTTTCGCATTGGCCATGCCGCCCAGGACGCTTGCAGCCAGCAACGCGGCTGCAAAAGTCAGCTTCTTATTCATTGAGCACTCCCTGATGTTCTTCCAAGCCCCTCTATCAGGCTCGCGAAGCGCGCATATAAGCACCGTTTTTCCGGCTTTGGAACACCCCGTTTGCTTACCCCGCGGGAAGCAGGAAAAAAATCCGCAACTTTGCCAAATTGCAGAAAAAATTAGCCGTTTCTTCCGTTCACGAGATTATTAACAGCCGAATTTTTTTATTGATCGCCAGGCTGACGATATAAATGTTCCCGGCGCTTCCGAGCGGCCGTGGGATGCGTCAGGACACCGCCTGGAGCGCTGGCGGCGGCAAAGACTTTCGACGGCAAATCTTTCGCCGCGTTGCCGCAAGGGCAAGACTTGCACGCTCACCAAGGGAGGCAATACATAGGGTGTAGCGGCCGCAGCGGAGGACGCCCTTGCCAATTCAGGGGCGAGTGCGGCACGGATGAACAAGACTTGTCCAGGGAGGAACGGTTGGCAAAAGCATCAAGGACGACGGCGCCGGTGAAAGCGGGAGCCAAGGCGCCGTCGAAAGCAGCCGGTACTGCCAAGCCGAAAGCACCCGTTGCCAAAGCCGCCAAGCCGAAGGCGGCCGCGGCACCTGTAAGGGCAAGCACAAAGCCGGCGGTGAAAGCCCCGGCCAAGGCTGCGGCCGGAAAGACGGCGCCGGGGCGTAAAGCGGGTGCGGCAAAGCCCGCTGCCAGGCCGGCCTCGAAGGCCGCGGCAGCGGTGAAGGCCCCACCGGCGGCAAAGCCGGCCGACGCCACCGCCAACCGATTGCCGAAAGCGCTGACGGCGCTGGCCGCCGGCTTGCCGGAAAAGCCGTGGCTCAAGAGCTATCCGAAAAACGTGCAGGCGGAGATCGGCGCCCTGCCCTACAGCTCGATCGGCGATTTCCTCGTCGCCGCCTGCAAGCAGTTTTCCGCGCAGCCGGCCTTCACCTGCATGGACAAGTCCATCAGCTACACCGATGTCGAGCGGCTGTCGGCGGCCTTCGGCGCCTACCTGCAATCGAAGGGCCTGCAGAAAGGCGCGCGCGTCGCGCTGATGATGCCCAACGTGCTGCAATATCCGGTGGCGATGATGGCGATCTTGCGAGCGGGTTATGTGGTGGTGAACATCAATCCGCTCTACACGCCGCGCGAGCTCGAACACCAGCTGAAGGATTCCGGGGCGCAAGCCATCGTCATCCTGGAGAACTTCGCCAACACCTTGCAGGCGGTGATCGCCAGGACCGCGGTCAAGCATGTGGTGGTCGCCGCGATGGGCGACATGCTTGGCGGGCTGAAGGGCACAATCGTCAATTTCGTCGTGCGCCGCGTGAAGAAGATGGTGCCGGCATGGTCGCTGCCCGGCCATGTCAAGTTCAATGCCGCCATGAAGGCCGGCGCCGGTATGGGCTTCAGGCCGGCCAAGGTGGCAGCCGACGATGTCGCCTTCCTGCAATATACGGGCGGCACCACGGGCGTCTCGAAGGGCGCCACGCTGCTGCACAGCAACGTGCTCGCCAACGTCGCGCAGAACGCGCAGTGGATGGAGGACGCCTACACGATCAAGCCGAAACCCGCGCATCCCAACTTCATCTGCGCGCTGCCGCTCTATCATATCTTCGCGCTGACGGTGAACGCGCTGATGGGCATGCAGCAGGGCGCCCGCAATGTGCTCATTCCCAATCCGCGCGACATCCCAGGCTTCGTCAAGGAATTGCAGAAATATCCGGTGCACATCTTTCCCGGCCTCAACACGCTGTTCAACGCGCTGCTCAACAATGAGGATTTCCGCAAGCTCGACTTCAAGCCGCTGGTGCTGACGCTGGGCGGCGGCATGGCGGTGCAGAAGGGCGTCGCCGAACGCTGGAAGGCGCTGACCGGATGTTCGGTCACCGAAGGCTACGGCCTCTCGGAAACCTCGCCGGTGGCCACCGCCAACAAGTTCACCGCCGGCGACTTCACCGGCACCATCGGCTTGCCGCTGCCCTCGACGGAGATCGCCATCCGCGACGAAGACGGCAACAATTTGCCGCTCGGCGAGGTCGGCGAAGTCTGCATCCGGGGGCCGCAAGTGATGGCGGGCTACTGGAACCGGCCGGATGAGACCGCCAAGGTGATGACCAAGGACGGCTACTTCAAATCCGGCGACATGGGCTTCATGGACGAGCGCGGCTACACCAAGATCGTCGACCGCAAGAAGGACATGATCCTGGTCTCGGGCTTCAACGTCTATCCCAACGAGCTCGAGGAAGTCGTGGCGATGCATCCGGGCGTGCTCGAAGTGGCGGCGATCGGCGTGCCGGACGAGCATTCGGGCGAGGTGCCGAAACTGTTCGTGGTCAGGAAGGATCCGGCGCTGACCGCCGAGGCACTGACCGCCTTTTGCCGCGAGAACCTGACCGGCTACAAGCGGCCCAGATACATCGAATTCCGCACCGAACTGCCGAAGACGCCGGTCGGCAAGATCCTGCGGCGAGCGCTGCGCGAATGATTGCAGCCGGCGGCGCGGATGCCGTAGATGCACCTTGCCGTCCTGACCCGGCAGAGTTCATCAGGACGAACATGCGCCTCGCCCCGGTGCCGTCGGTGCCTGAGATCCAGCTTTTTACACCGCACCCGGCCAGTGGCCTGAGACGGCTTACCGATACGCACCAAAGCGCTGACGACGATGACGACACGATCGAGGCGGACAACAATGGACCTGAGCCGCAGCCGCCTTACTGGGCTTACGTGTGGGCCGGCGGCGCGGTGCTTGCGCGCCATATACTGGATCATCCGCAAACGGTAGCCGGTCGCCGCGTGCTCGACCTTGGTGCCGGCTCCGGCCTTGTCGGCATCGCCGCAGCCAAGGCCGGTTCGCGCGAAGTGATCGCCGCCGAGATCGACCGTAACGGCGTTGCCGCGATCGGCCTCAATGCCGCGGCCAACGGCGTCGAGATCGCCATTGTCGACAAGGACATTACCACGGGTCCCCCGCCGGCGGTCGAGCTCGTGCTTGCCGGCGACGTGTTCTACGGCCCTGAGGTTGCTCTGCGGGTTATCCCGTTCCTCGACCGCTGCCTGGCGGCCGGCATCGAGGTGCTGGTCGGAGATCCCCGCCGCAACGACCTGCCGCTGTCCCGGCTGCGATTGCTCGCCGAATACAAGGTGCCGGATTTCGGCGACGCGAAGGGGGCTGCGACGAGGCTTAGCGGCGTCTTTTCGTTTGAGGAGGGAGCGCGCTGACGCCACAGAGCAAGCCTAAATTCTACTCATTGTGGACAAACATCGAGGGCAGAAAATAGATTCGACTAGCCGTTGGTCGGAGAAGTCGAGTGGCGTGGATTAAAGTTGTTCAACGTATCGGTTTCACAGTTTGCCCAAAATGCGAAAATCGGGGCTTCGATCTTCAGCCAGGCGAAGACATCGACAGCGCAAAGCGCCAAGATCAGGTGCGGCAAATGCGGGTACGTTTGTTCTGCTGATGAGTGGCCCATTGTGTCCGAAAACAAACCAGAAGCTCGATAGTTTCCATGGACTGCTCCCCCATCTCGGCCATTGGCAGAAAATCCCGAGGTGAATCGAGTTTGACCTAGCCTTTCCCGTCAGATCGTCTCCCTGACCCGCGCCGAGAGAAAATCCGGCAGGTCGGCGACCGAATCCAGAACCACATCGGCAATGCCGGCCAGCGATTCGCGGGTGCCGGTGCCGGAGAGCACGCCGACCGCCAGCCCGCAGCCGCCGGCACGTGCCATTTCGAGGTCGTGCCGGTTGTCGCCGACCATGGCGATTTCCGCCGGCTTGAGGCCGGTGAGATCGCTAAAGGCCTGGATGGTGTCGGGCGCCGGCTTCGGATTGGCCACCGCGTCGTAGCCATAGGCCGCGTCGAACAATTGAGCGACGCCGAGCGTGACCAGCGTCTTTTCCGCGCCGCTGGTCGAATCGTTGGTGGCGACGCCAAGCCGGTAGGATTTCCTGTGCAGTGCCGTCAGCGTATCGACGATGCCCGGCAGCGCCACGGCCATCGCCGAGCCTTGTACGGAGGTGATCTCGTTGAAGCGGGCAACCGCAAGCATCTGATCCTCGTTGGACAGGCGTGGGAACCACAATTCGACGACGTCGAGATTGGTGCCGGAGGCAAAGATGGAGTCCGGCTTGAAACGCTTGTTGGCGAAATCGAAGCCGGCAGCGGCCAGCAGCCTGTCGGCTTTCCAGCGATCGCCTTCCGACGCATCCATGGCCATGAAGTCGGCAACGCCGAGCCAGGTGGCGTTGAAGTCGACAAGCGTGCCGTCCTTGTCGAACAATATTCCCTTGATGTCTGCCAAGCTTTTCACTCCGAGCCACGCAAATGCTGGATGAATCCCACAAGGCCAGCGGTCGATGCATCCCGATTGGCGGCACTTTCCTTGCCCTCCACGACAGGCAACAGGCCGGTGGCCAGTTCCTTGCCGAGTTCGACGCCCCACTGATCGAAGGAGTTGATGTTGAACAGCGTGCCCTCGACGAAGACGCGGTGCTCGTAGAGCGCGATCAGCCGGCCGAAGGTGCGCGGGTCGAGCTTTCTGTAGAGGATGGTGACCGAGGGACGGTTACCCGAGAAGACGCGGTGCGGCGCGATCTTGTCGACCTCGGCCGGCTTCATGCCCTTGGCCAGCATCTGGGCGCGCGCCTCGTCCAGCGTGCGGCCCTTCATCAGCGCTTCCGACTGCGCCAGGCAGTTGGCGAGCAGCAGATCATGCTGGTGCTTGAGATCGGGCTCGTGGCCGACGGCCGCGGCAAGGAATTCGACCGGGATGAAATCGGTGCCCTGGTGCAGCAGCTGGAAGAAGGCATGCTGGCCGTTGGTGCCGGGCTCACCCCAGACCAGCGGTCCGGTCGGCGTCGTCACCGCCGTGCCTTCGAGGGTGACGCTCTTGCCGTTCGATTCCATGTCAAGCTGCTGCAAATAGGCCGGCAGCCTGGACAGGCGCTGGTCGTAAGGGATGACGGCGCGCGCCGGGTAACCGCAGATCACGCGATGCCACCAGCCGACCAGTCCCAGCAGCGCCGGCAGGTTCTCCTGCACCGGCGCGGTGCGGAAATGCTCGTCCATCTCATGCGCGCCATCAAGGAAGGCGCGAAAATTCCGCGGGCCGACAGCGATCATCACCGGCAGGCCGATGGCACCCCAGAGCGAATAGCGGCCACCGACCCAGTCCCAGAAGCCGAAGACGCGATCGGGCGCGATGCCGAACTTGGCCACCAGGTCGAGCGCGGTCGAGACGGCGGCGAAATGCTTGCCGACCGCTTCCTTGCCGAGCGCCTTCTCCACCCAGTCGCGCGCCGTCTGCGCATTGGTCATCGTCTCGACGGTGGTGAAGGTCTTGGAAGCGATGATGAAAAGCGTGGTCTCGGCGGAGAGGCCCTTCAGCGTGTCGTGGATATGGGCGCCGTCTATGTTGGAGACGTAATGCGCGCGCGGCCCGTCATGATAGGGCGCCAGTGCCAGCGTCGCCATGGCCGGGCCGAGATCGGAACCGCCGATGCCGATGTTGACGATGTCGGTGATCTTCTTGCCGGTGGCGCCGGCCGCCTTGCCCGAGCGCACGGCATCGGCAAAGGCGCCCATGGCGTCGAGCACGGCGATGACGTCCGCCTTGACGTCCTGGCCATCGACGGTGACGCCCTTGCCGGTCAGGTTGCGCAGCGCCGTGTGCAGCACGGCACGGTCCTCGGTGACGTTGATCTTCTTGCCCGCGAACATGGCGGCGCGGCGGCCTTCGAGATCGGCGGCCTGCGCGAGCTTTTCCAGCTGCTCCATGGTGGTCGCGTCGACCGCGCACTTCGACCAGTCGAGCAGCAGATCGCCGTCGGTGGCGGAGAATTCCACGAACCGCTTGGGATCGGCGGCGAAGGTCTGGCGCATGCTGGCGGGCGCCGCCGCGCGGTGGTCGCGCAAGGCGGCGAGCTGTTTTTGAAAGGACGATTGATCCACTGCCAAACTCCGAGACCTCGAGCCATCATTACGGACCGGATGTTTCCGGCGCGTGTCGTCGCGACAATCTATCGGGCCGAACTCCACCCGTATCAATGCGCAGCGATGACGCACACCCACACGCCGCCATGACGCACGATGTCATCGCCGGGATGAAGCGCCGCGTCACCCCACGATGCCGCAACGCGGCATCAAAAGGACGTGAAGGATCACTGGCATAAATCCCAACGATCAGAAAAATTGATTGGCGCAACCCCTTGTGCCACGGTTACGTTCGGCTGGTCCAGCCAAACGAAAAAGGCTGGCCATCGAGGAAATCTCCCATGCCACAGCGAAACGACACGGCGATATGGTCCGGCC
>NZ_RZPI01000509.1:0-4207 GCF_003998715.1 Mesorhizobium sp. M7A.F.Ca.CA.002.15.2.1 | reverse complement strand
CTTCTACGGAGTGCGGGTGCGAAACCCCTGACCTGAGACGGCGAAAGCAAGCCGACCGGTGTTCGCCGGGACCGACAAATCCACGCGTTCAGACAATTGCAAACAGATGGAGAAACATGGATGTCACCGCCAAAAAACATCATGTGCTATGGCGACTCGCTGACCTGGGGCTGGGTTCCGGTCAAGGAGGGGTCGCCGACCTACCGCTACCCCTATGACCAGCGCTGGACCGGTGTGATGGCGGCGGCGCTGGGAGGGGGCTACCACATCATCGAGGAAGGCCTGAGCGCGCGCACGACATGTCTCGACGACCCCAACGATCCGCGCCTGAACGGGGCGAACTACCTGCCCTCGGCCATCGCCAGCCATCTGCCGCTGGACCTGGTCATCGTCATGCTCGGCACCAACGACACCAAGTCCTATTTCCGCCGGACGCCTTATGAGATCGCCAATGGAATGGCGAAACTGGTCGGGCAGATCCTGACCAGTGCCGGCGGCATCGGCACCCCTTATCCGGCCCCCAAGGCGCTGGTCATTGCGCCGCCGCCGCTGACCCCGATGCCCGATCCATGGTTCGAGGGCATGTTCGGCGGCGGGCACGAAAAATCCAGGGACCTGGCCAGGCAGTACAAGGCGATGGCGGATTTCATGAAGATCGATTTCCTCAATGCCGGCGATTACCTCACCACGGACGGTGTCGACGGAATTCATTTCACCGCCGCAAACAACGCCGATCTGGGACGCGCCGTCGCCGACAAGGTCAAGTCGATCCTCGAGCCGGGCCAGGTCAGCACCGCCGCTTGAAGCCGCCACGCCCGTCGGCTTGCGGCACACAGGCCCACGGCGCAGGTGTGTCGCAGGTTCCTCCGGCGATGCACATCGATGCGGGGCCGAACGATGCGTTTGGCCCCGCATTGATATGGCGCCCGGCGCCGGCAGATGTGCGTCGATCTAGGGGCTTGGCCTCGGAACATCATCGGCCGATGCTTTGGTTTGACGATCGAAGACGACCGCCAGGCCGTTCTTGACGGCAAGTGAGGCGACCATGTCGTCGAGCTCGCGATCGGGAATGGCGGGTTTGAGGACCTGCCGGATGGCCCGATAGGCCTGCTCGGTCGACACATAGTCATAGCGCTTTTTACGCGCTTCCACATATTGCTCGATGAGAATGCCCAATCGGCGGGCGGCTATGTCATCTGGCTGCTGCAAGGGAGCCTCCTCAAGCGTCGATCGTTTGCAGACCCCCCGGATGTAAAAACCCACGCTGCGAAAGTTAAGGCCTGCGGCTGGTCCGAAGCCAAATAAATACGCTGTGGTCATCGACGATCCGCACGGCAGCCAAGCCAAGCGTCGGTCAAGGCCTTGGGCGAAATAGGGCGGCAGCGATCGGCTCCCAAGCGCGGAGCGATCCGCCCAGACGTGCATTCACAACAGCGTCGACAGAGCGGCCATGAAGTGGTCGTTTTCCGAAGTCGAGCCGATGCTGACACGCACATAGGTGTCAAAGCCCTGCTGCTTCCACGGTTTGACGATGACCCCTTGCCGCAGCAGGCCTTCGACGAAGACGGAGGCATCTTGCCGGCAGTTGAAGAACAGGAAATTGCCTCTGGAGGCGGCGACGTCGAGGCCCTTGCTCGCCAGGAAAGTCTCGACGCGTTTTCTCTCCGCCCTGGCCAGAGCTACGACCCTGGCGAGGTGTTCGTCATCGGCCAGCGCCGCGAATGCTGCGGCCTGGGCCATGCCGTTGGCGTTGAAAGGCGTGCGGACGCGGTCGAGCAGCGTGCGCAGCTCCGGGTCGCCGACGATGCCGAAGCCGATCCGCAATCCGGCCAGGCCGAACGCCTTGGAAAAGGTCCGAAGCACGATCCACGGCCGGTCGAGCTTTCCCAGATAGGGCAGGGATGACGCATAGTCGTCGCCCTTGGCATATTCGGCATAGGCTTCGTCGATGACGATCAGCGTCTCGTCGCTCGTCGCATCCAGAACCCTCGACAGATTGCCGCCGGAGAGCCAGCTGCCGACCGGGTTCATCGGGTTCGAGAACAGCAGCATGCGCGGCCGTTCGCGCACCGCCTCGACCAGCGCATCGACATTGATGGTCAGATCGTCGTTGACGACAACGCGATTGACGGTAGCGCCCATCAACGTGGTGTAGTCCTCATGCAGCGGAAACGACGGATAGAGCGTGACGACGGCGTCGCCCGGCCGCAACACGGCGCGGCTGATGACGGAGAGAAGATCTTCGGAACCGTTGCCGAGGATAATCTGGTCCTCGGCGACGGCATATTTGTCGCCGATCGCCTGGCGCAGCTTGCGCCCGGCAGGATCCGGATAGAGGCGGAACATCTCGGAGCCGGCATGCATCGTGGCGGCGAGGGTCGGGCTGGGCCCGAGCGGGTTTTCGTTCGAGCCCAGTTTGGCGATTCTGGCCGGTGCGTATCGTTTCCGTACCTCGTCAATGGTCAGTCCGGAATTGTAGGGCGACAGGCGGTTGACTTCGGTGCGGACCATATCCGAGGCTTTCGACACGGGCTGGCTCCTCTGCGGTGGATTTCGTCATCCGTACCGCAGCTGAAATGCTTTGTATATGCTTGTATATGTAACTTGACCTGATAGTCTCTACGCCGAAGCGGAAACCGACACCGACCAGGAGGATCACATGCGCAACGCTTCTCTCTTCGATCTCTCCGGCAGGAAGGCGCTTGTCACCGGCGCCAGCCGTGGCATCGGGCGCAGCATCGCCGAAGCGCTGAGTGCTGCCGGCGCCGACGTCGCGGTCACGGCGCGCAGCCTGGCCGCGCTGGAGCACACGACGGTCGCCATCCGCGCGGCCGGTGGGGTGGCGCATGCCATCGCTCTCGACGTCACCGATGTCGGCCGCTGCCGCGCAGCCACCAACGAGGCTGCCAGCCTGCTTGGTGGTCTCGACATTCTCGTCAACAATGCCGGGATGGAGGAGGTGCGGCCCTCGCTCGATGTCGACGAGGCGCTGTGGGACAGGATCGTCGACACGAATCTGAAGGGAGCGTTCTTCTGCGCCCAGGCCGCCGCGCGGCAGATGCGCGACGCCGGCCGTCCCGGCACCATCATCAACCTGTGCTCGCTGACGTCGGAAGTCGGAATCCCAACCGCGGTGCCGTATGGCTCGTCGAAGTCCGGCCTGCTCGGCATGACGCGGGCGCTTGCGGCCGAGTGGGCGGAGCTTGGCATAAGGGTCAACGCCATCGCGCCGGGCTATTTCAGGACGGCGATGACGGACGTTTTTTACAACAACGAGGCATGGCAGCACTCCATGCTGGCCAAGATCCCGCAGCGGCGTTTCGGTGATCTCTCCGACCTGCATGGCATCGCCGTGTTCCTCGCTTCGGATGCGGCGGCCTACATAACCGGCCAGTCCATTCCGGTCGATGGCGGCTTTCTCGCCTCGATCTGATGAGGCAGGTTTATCTCGGTAGTTTCGACGGGAAGGAAGATGGAAAAATCGCTGGCGACCGTCACATAGACATGTATATACTTTTGGCCGAGTGAAGCCTCTCGACGGCTTTGATCCTTGTTCAGGGTCGACCTGTCGGCCCGCAGCATATGGCCGGCCTGCGCCAGCCGTGATTGCGTTCCAAGAGTTCCAGGAGAACGAGCAGCCATGTCCGACATCAGCTTCCACGATTTGTCATCCATCGATGCCGACCAGCGCGCCAGTCTGCTGAAGCGCGCCGAGGCCGATCTGACGGTCTTCGTCGAGAAGGTCCGGCCGATCATCCAGGCCGTCAAGGACGAAGGCGACGCCGCCTTGATCCGCTTCGCCAGGGAACTCGACAAGGCCAATGTCGCCGAGGGCGAGCTGCAGGTGTCGGAAGCCGAGTTCGACGCGGCGTTCGACAAGGTGGAAAAGGACGTCGTCGAGAGCATCCAGTTCGGCATCGACAACATCAGGCATTTCCATGAGGAGCAGAAGCCGGAAACGATGTGGCTCAAGGAAGTCCGGCCGGGCGCCTATGCCGGCGACCGGTACACGCCGATCGCTTCCGTTGCGCTCTACGTGCCGCGCGGCAAGGGTGCTTTCCCATCGGTGACGATGATGACGTCGGTGCCGGCGGTGATTGCCGGCGTGCCGCAAATCGCCATCGTGACGCCGCCGACATCGGATGGTTCGGTGGACGCGGCAACGTTGGTCGCCGCACGCCTCGCCGGCGTCGGAACCGTCTACAAA
>NZ_RZPI01000508.1:0-4211 GCF_003998715.1 Mesorhizobium sp. M7A.F.Ca.CA.002.15.2.1 | reverse complement strand
TCGACAGACAGAAAGGCCAGTGAAGTCGAGCTTAGAACGCTTCCGCCGGCAGTGCCATCAATGTGTCAGCGCCGCTCGAAATGCGGGCGAGATGCGCCGATGTCTCCGGCATGATCCGCTCCATGAAGAAGCGCCCCGTCACGATCTTGTTGTCGTAGAAGGATTGCGCGCCATTGGCGTCCGTCTTGCCAAGTGCCACCTTGGCCATCTGCGCCCACATATAGCCCAGAGCGACCAGGCCGAAGAGATGCATGTAGTCGGTCGAGGCGGCACCCGCATTGTCGGGCTTGGCCATGCCGTTCTGCACCAGCCACATGGTCGCTGCCTGCAAATCGTTGAGACCTTTCTTCAACGCCTTGGTGAACGGCGCCATCTTCTCGTTAGCGCGGTTCTCCTCGCAGAATTCGCCAACCTCCTTGAAGAAGGCCTGCACGGCGCGGCCGCCATGCAAACCAAGCTTGCGGCCGACGAGGTCGAGCGCCTGGATGCCATTGGCGCCTTCATAGATCATAGCGATGCGGGCATCGCGCACGAACTGGCTCATGCCGTGCTCTTCGATATAACCGTGACCGCCGAACACCTGCTGCGCCATGACGGCGTGGTCGAACCCTTTGTCGGTGAGCACGCCCTTGACCACCGGTGTCATCAGGCCGGTGTAGTCGTCGGCGGCCTGGCGATCCTTGTCGTCGCCGGAGCGGTGGGCGATGTCGGACTTGATCGCCGTCCACAGCGCCAGCGCGCGGCCGGCCTCGTTGAAGGCTTTCATGGTCATCAGGCTGCGGCGGATGTCGGGATGGACGATGATCGGATCGGCCTTCTTGTCCGGCGCCTTCGGCCCAGACAATGAGCGGCCCTGCAAACGGTCCTTGGCGTAGCCGACAGCGTTCTGATAGGCGATCTCCGACAGCGACAACCCCTGCAGGCCGACACCGAGGCGCGCCTCGTTCATCATCGTGAACATCGCCTTCAGGCCGCCATTGGGCTCGCCGAGCAGCGTGCCCTCAGCCTCGTCATAGTTCATGACGCAGGTCGAATTGCCGTGGATGCCCATCTTCTCCTCGATCGAGCCGCAGGAGACGGTGTTCCTGTTGCCCGGATTGCCCGACGGGTCGAGCTTGAGCTTCGGCACGATGAACAGCGAGATGCCCTTGACGCCTTCCGGCGCACCCTCGATGCGGGCCAGCACCAGATGGACGATGTTGTCCGACATGTCGTGTTCGCCGGCCGAGATGAAGATCTTCTGGCCTGAAATCTTATAGGTGCCATCGCCGTTCGGCACCGCTTTGGTCCGCAACAGGCCGAGATCCGTGCCGCAATGCGGCTCGGTCAGGTTCATGGTGCCGGTCCAGGCACCCTCGATCATCCTCGGCAACCATGTCGCCTTCTGCTCGTCGGTGCCGTGGGTGATGATTGCCGCGATCGCGCCCTGCGTCAGGCCCGGATACATCATCAAGGACATATTGGCCGAGACCATATATTCGGCGACGGCGGTGTGCACGGCATAGGGCAGGCCCTGGCCGCCGAACTCGACGGGTGCGGCCAATCCCATCCAGCCGCCCTCGCGGTACTGGTCGAAGGCCTCCCTGAAGCCTTTCGGCGTGGTCACCGAGCCATCGTCGTGACGCACACAGCCTTCCATGTCGCCGACACGGTTCAGCGGATGCATGACGTTTTCGGCGAGCTTGGCGCCTTCGGCGAGGATCGCCTCGAGCACATCGGGCGTGGCGTCGGCAAATCCGGGAAGGTTCGAATAACGCTGGTAACCCAGAACCTCGTTGAGCACGAACAGCGTATCCTGGACCGGAGCCCTGTATGTCGGCATGCTTTTTCTCCACCCTGCAAACCCGGTCCGAATGCCCCGAAGACAAGCCAGGGCGGCATGCGGACCCATATTGGGAGCGGGATAGCAAAAATTGACGTTTGCGTAAACGTCAATTTTCTCGATGCGACAAGATTCCCCGCCCCCTGGAGCAATGAGCGTAGCGGCGCGACGTTGCGCAAGCCAGCGCCGAAAGGCCATAAGAGTGGGCCAGGACAACGAAAAGCCGCGTGGCAGGCCACGCGGCTAGACAGAACTCGGACAATCAGCAGACGACTTGGTGTCTGGCGCAATTCCTGACGGAATTGCTTCAGCTGGCGGCGCTCGCCTGCGGCGCCGAACGCTCGCTCAGCATCTGGCGCACCGCCGACATCGAGCCGCTGAGCTCGTTGATGGCGTCGTCGATCAGCGCCCGTTGCTTCTGCAGGCGGGCAAGCTGCTTTTCCGACTTGTCCAGCGCAAGCTTGAGCTGCTTGGTGTTTGAACCGGTGGGATCGTAGAGATCCATCATCTGCTTGACGTCGCGCAGCGAGAATCCGACCTTGCGGCCAAGCAGGATCAGCTTGAGGCGGGCCTTGTCGCGGCGCGTGTAGAGACGGGTCGAACCGTCGCGCTGCGGGTTGAGCAGGCCCTTGTCTTCGTAGAAACGCAGCGTGCGCAGCGTCACTCCATATTTCTTCGCCATCTCGCCGATGCGGACGAGGTCCTCGCCGGCTTCGGCAGACATATTGGTATTGGCCGCGGTCTCGCCGGCCGAGATAAGCTTCATGGTCACTGGCTTTCCCCGTCTGGTGGCGTCGCGGTCCTGGACCGTGCGTCGCCTGACTGGAAGCGGGGGCCTGCTTCCAGTCGTGGTTTCAACAAACAAATCGCAAACATGCGCTCAATGCGCCTTTTACGTTTACGTCAATTCTATACCGATTGCCGCAGGATGACGCAAGGGCGTTCTGCGCCCCGCCCTTTATGCCGCACCGTCAGGCCAGCAGCCAACATCCTTTCGATTTCTTAAGTTTGGTTAACGCGTTGTTTACCACGTTGGGGGAAATGTGGGCGCGTCGGCTACCCGTGTTTATCCTGTATCGAATTTTTCACGGTTTTTCGGAGCGCGGGCGAGAGCCCGGGAAGCTCGTCTTCCGCCGCGGCATCGCCGCCGGTCGCCTTCGTTCCGATAGGGACCTGGGGGAACTGGCCGCGAGCCAGCCATTCTGAAAGACGGACGCACCGATGAACAGCAAGCGGTCCTATCTCGATACACTCAATGCCGGCAGGCAGCGCAGGCCGCAGACCACGCTCGATCAGTTGAACCAGTCGCTGGAGACACTGGAGCAGCGGCTGGAGCGGACGCGCGAGGATCCGATGGCACGTCCCGAACTCCGCCAACCCGATCCCCGCCAATATGGTGCCGATGCGCGCTACCCCGCCGCCCGGCCCTCTGGCCAGCAGCGCTGGTATGAGGACCCGCAGCCCGCGTCGCGTCCGAAGAGCCCGATGCAGGGAGCCGCCGCTTTCGAGCAGAATTACCAGGCCATTGCCCGCGATATCGATCGCGTGCGCGGCCAGGAGGATGGCGTTGCCATGGTCGGCAAGATCGCCGGCGAATTGCGCGGCATGCGCGAGGAATTGCGCCACCAGATGACCGCAGGCCTGCAGCGGGAATTCGAAGCGCTGCGCAAGGACATCGAGCGGGCCTTCCAGTCAGGCGCAAGGCCCGGTGCTTCGGCCAAGGGCAGTGCTGAACTCGGCCTTGAGTTCGAGCGTCTTTCGGGCGCCATCCAGACCCTGGCCGAGAAGAGCGACGACAGAAGCGTCAACATGCTGCGCCTCGAGCTCGAACAGGTCAAAGCCGCACTCGAAACGCTGGCACGCGAAGAGAGCGTGCAGAAGGTCGACCGCCGCTGGGACGATTTCGATCGCCGCTGGACGGCGTTCGAAGACCGCCTCGACGCCGACCAGCGCAAGCGCTCGGACGACCCGGGCCTGTCTGCTCTCACCGCCCGGCTCGAGCAGATCAGCAATGCCGTCAACAATTTGCCGGAATCGTTGTCGCTGCGCTCGCTGGAGGAGAAGGTGCGGACGCTTGCCGGCGCTGTCGACCATTTCGCCAGCCAGCAAGACAATCGCGGCAGCGACACGCTTGGCATGATCGACGAGCGGCTGGACGAGATTTCCCGCGCCATCGTGGCATCGACGGTCGCCGCGCAAGCCAATTCATTCGACCACGAGGCTTTCGAGCGCATAGAGAGACGGATCGACTCGCTTGCCGGCCAGATCCAGGAAGTGGCGCAGGATCGTCCCGGCAACGCGGTCATGGACCGGTTGAGCACGCTGTCGGGCCGGGTCGACGAACTCGCCGGCCGCGCCAATCTGCCGGAGCAGGCGATGGAGCGCCTGG
>NZ_RZPI01000507.1:0-4236 GCF_003998715.1 Mesorhizobium sp. M7A.F.Ca.CA.002.15.2.1 | reverse complement strand
CCTCTGGACAGCTTGCGGCGAAGCGGCGACAGTGCCGCCGCTGGAGCAATTCCGGGAAAAGTGTGCAGCGGTTTTCCCCTGGCAATTGCGGAGAAACAAAGAGCTGGATCGGATCCGAACGCTGAACCGCTCCAGCGCAAAGATTGAGGCAAACGGGATGGCGTCGGTGTCGGATTTCGAGCAGGGACAAACCTTCACCATCGAAGCCGGGGGCAAGCAGATCCCGCTCGAACTGAGCGCGGTCAAGCCCATCGCCGCCAGCCCGCGCCCGGGTGGCGGTTTCTCGCTGCTGTTTAGAGGCCCGCGCGACATCGCGCTGCCGCAGGCGACCTACCTTTTCACTGGCACAAGCGGCAGCCACGAGATCTTCATCGTGCCGGTCGCCGCCGATGCGGCCGGGCGGCTGTACGAAGCGGTGTTCAACTAGGCGACGTTTGCTCTTTGAGGCGACGCTTGCGCTGCGGCGCGAAACCTTGACGCCAGCGGGACAGCCATCGTCTCACCCCGCCCCGCCACTCGGCGCCGCACATTCCATCAAATCGTATACACCCTTGTCCTCGACCACCGCAAAACCGAGCCTGACATAGAGCCACCTGGCCGGATTGTGCTTCTCGACGTGGATCGATACTGATTTGCCGGCTAACCATGCCTCGTCGATGAGATCGCGCAGCAGTGCGGTGCCGTAGCCCTTGCGGCGATGCTCCGGCAGGAAGGCAATGTCGATGATGCGGTGCTGGCCTGGCCAGCGCTCGATGTAGAGCCGGCCGATGTCTTTCCCCGCTCGTTCCACCACCAGCCAGTCGGCCTCGGGATAGTGTTTTCGGTAATGCGCGTGCTGCGCCTGGAACTGCATGTCGAGGAAGGCGGCCTTCTGTGCCTCGGTCCACGCCGTCACGGCGAGTTCTTCCACGCGCGTCGAGGCATAGAGCCGCGACAGGAACGGCAGATCCGCCTCTGTCGCGGCGCGGAAGCCGAGCCCGGCCTTCTCCGACCGGGACCAGGCTGCGAGCCGATACGCCTGCTTTGCCTCTGTCACGCTGCCTGACGTCAGACCGGCGGCGTCAGGTCGCGCACGACGACGATCTGCTTGAGGTTGCTGGTGGCCAGCGCCGTCCACGTCCACTCCCATTCGGAGCTGTCCATGGCCATCTGGTTGATGGTCCACAGACCATTTGTGCCGTCGTTCTGGACCATCATCGAAAACAGGGCAAGGCGGCCATCGGCATTGTAGTCGAGCGACAGGCTGGTGTTGGCGCCGGAGCCGCCGAAATCGCGCCATCCCGACCAGTTCTGGGTGGCGGCGTCATATTGGGCGTTGAAGGAGTGGACATGCTGCTGGTCGGAGGCGACCAGCATGATGTCGCCGTCGCCCTGGATGCCGGCGCAGAGCGTGTATTTGGGAACCCTGCTGTAACCGGGCGTCGCCCAGGCCGTCCAGGTGTCGGAGCCGGCCGGCAATTGCTTGGTGTGCAGGACCTGGCCTTGCTGCGTCATGGCAAACAGATTGGTGCCGCCCAGCGGACCGACAATCGGCGCCATTTCCGTGAAGGGGTAGCCGGCGTCGATCTGCACCCATGGCGTCCAGTCGGCGACCGTCAGCGCCTGGACCTTGGCCTGCTGGCAGCGATAGAGATGGAGGGCGGAGTTGATGCCGAACAGCGCGATGCGGCCGTCTGCCTGGCGCAGCGCCGTGATCGCCACGAGCTGCCCGGTCAGCTGGATCCAGGCGCTCCACGGCTGGACTGGCGGCCTGAGCTCGTCGACGGTGACGACGATCGGCGTCGTCGTGCCGGGCGGCGTGATGGTTTTCTGCACTTGAACAATCACATCCGGGTTCTGGTAGATCCACCAGATGCGGCCCAGATTGTCGGTGAGGAAGATTTCGACGCGGCCATCGGCATCGCGCGCCATCGTCAGTTTCTGATAGGAGGTGGCACCGGGCGGTGTGCCAATGCTCGTCGGCGCGGTCCATTTGTCGATCGGACCGATCTGGTTGGGGTCTTCGGTGATGAAGGACAGGTTGGTGGTGCCCGAGGCTTGCGCGACCACGGCGACGCGACCGTCCCTGGTGAGGCCCGCCGTCATGATCACCCAGGCGCCGGGCGCGATGAACGACCACGCCGCGGGCCATGACCCGTTCGGTGCGTCTTGAGCCTTCTGGATCAACTGACTTTTGGCGGAATCGATGCCCACCACCATCAGCCGCGACAGTTCGAAGAACGCCGCGCCGGCGGGCTTGTTCTGGTAGATGGGCGGGACGCTGGATCGCCGCGAGCGGGCGTTGGCCTTGGAAGCCGCCCGAGGCGCGGGCGCGGGCGTCCTTGCTGCGGGGGCCGATGCCTTCGACCTAGGTTCAGCTTTCTTGGCCATCGTATCGGTCCTGCCTTGTTGATTCGGAATTCCTCAGCCTCTCGGCGGGAAAAAGCCTTCCAGCGCGATGCAAAAAGTCAATGTCAGGTAGGGCATGCGATTGTTGTGCGGCAGACTGCCACCTGCCGGAGCCAGCATGTTCACTGCCATCGACACGATGTTAGCGGTCGTGTTCTTGTAGGCGTTGGCGTTGCTCGACCTGGCGATCGCCCGATCCGGCGTCGGGATCTGAAGCTCGGCAGGGTCGGTTACGGCGCGGATGTTGTGATTGTGCATCGGCATTTCCGATTCCAGTAGAGACACGGTATCCGAGCCACCGAACTGCCCTAGATCATAAAGCGCCAACCCTTGACCCTGGCCGGGTTGCATCGGCACATTGCCTTGCATGTCCGGCAAGCTGAAGGTCGATCTGCCATCGCCGCCATAGGTCGTGCCCAGCAGCGAGAACAAGGCCGTGTTTTGCGAGATCGGCATGAGCTGACCGTCGCAGGTCGCCCAGCCCCTGGGTGCGAAGTTGGACGGAAAAATTCGGATTTCCGCGACGAATTGGTCCGACATGGTCCTGTCCTTATGTTTGGGTCGGGAAAACGCCGAACAGTGAAATGATGAAATTGACACAGAGGTAAGGCTGCAGGTTGCTGTGAGGCTGGCTGCCACCCGTCATGCCGACCACAGGGTTGGCGAGGTTCGCCGTCGGTGTGTCCTCGACATAGAGCTTGCCTGTAGACGATTGGGCCACAACGTTGTTGGCGGGGCTCGTCTGGTTGGAGACGCTGCTCGTCGCCAGCATGGCGTGAGTGTGGCCGGTCATTTGCTGTATGTTCAGCGTCACGTCCTCGACGCCGCCGGTTTGCCCGATGATGAAACCGGTTCCCTGATGGACCGGCACGCGGCTGGCCAGGTTCGGCAGGTTGAATGTCTCCTGACCGTCGCCGCCATAGGTCGTGCCGATCAACTGGAACAGGGCATCGTTTTCGGAGATGGGTATCGTCTGGCCCTGACAGAACGCCCATCCGGCGGGCGCAAAGTTCCCCGCGAACATGCGAATCTCGCCGATGTAAACTGTCATGACTGCGCGTCCTTCAATTCCGCGACGGGAAGATACCTTGCAGGGCGATGCAAAAATTCAGCACCAGATAGGGCTGCATGTTTTCATGTGCCTGGCTGCCGCCCATCGTGGTGACGCTGCTGGGCACCAGCGTTGTCAGGTTCGATGTCGCGGGCGCGTAAAGCTGCGCGGGCGACGCCGCAAGCACATTGCCGCTGGCGACGAAGAGATCGCCGGAATCCGATGTCGCGCTGGCGGTGTGAGAATGCTGGGGAATCTCGGGCAGTGTGAGCGTATGCGCCTGCTCGCCGCCCCGCTCGCCCAGGAGATGACCTTGGCCGCCAGTATGAGTTGGCACGCGCCCGCGCAAATCGGGCAAGGCGAAAGTCGTTTGCCCATTGCCGCCATAGGTCGTGCCCAGCAGAGCAAACAATGCCTGGTTCTGGTTGATCGGCAGGAGCTGTCCGTCGCAGAACGCCCAACCTTGGGGAGGGAAGTTGAAAGAAATCAACTTGATTTCCGAGAGATACGGCTCGGCCATATACACCCCCAAACGTTCAATTTGTAGTAAAAAGCCAATCTCTACATGACGTTACGTTAGATCACCCACCGCCACAAAGCAATCTGCTCGGCCAATACATTTTGTAATTTATTCCAGCGCCACCGCGCGCAACGCCCGCCTATGGCAGGGGCGGCTCCGTAACCCCAACAATGGTCCCGAAGCCGGTGTTGTTGTGGTCGGCGGCCACTGTCGCGGCACCGCCACCCGAATGGCTGTTGAGACTGGCGAGATAGGCCTGAACCGCCGTGTCGTCGGT
>NZ_RZPI01000506.1:0-4247 GCF_003998715.1 Mesorhizobium sp. M7A.F.Ca.CA.002.15.2.1 | reverse complement strand
ATCATCTTCGATGATGCCGACATTGACGGTGCTGTTGACGGTGCGGTCCAGGCGAAGTTCCGCAATGCCGGCCAGACCTGCGTTTCCGCGAACCGCATTTACGTCCAATCGAGCGTTCACGATGAGTTCGTCAAGAAATTCGTGGAAAGAATCCGGCACTTGTCGGTTGGCGACGGATTCGATGCCGGAGTGGACATCGGACCGCTCATCGACAAGCATGCTCTGGCCAAGATCGAGTCTCACGTCGCAGATGCCATTGCGAAAGGCGGCACAATACGATGCGGGGGCCAGCGTATCGGCAAGAATGGCACGTTTTTCGAACCCACGGTCCTCACCGAGATTTCCAGCGTCATGGCAGTCGCGCAAGAGGAGACATTCGGGCCGCTCGCGCCGATCATTCGCTTCAACGATGCGGATCAGGTCGTGCGCGAGGCCAATGACACGATATACGGCCTCGCCGCATACTTCTATGCCTCAAACCTGAAGCGGGTCTGGCGTGTGGCAGAGGCTCTGGAATATGGCATGGTTGGCATCAACACGGGACGCATGTCCTCGGAGGCGGCACCGTTTGGCGGGATCAAACAATCCGGCATCGGGCGGGAGGGTTCCCGTCATGGCCTCGAGGACTATCTGGAAATGAAATATCTTTGCATGGGCGGGATTTGAAACCTGCTGCACTGTCTCTCCGCCCCACCGGGGGGCGGCCTGCGGTCAATGCCGCCACCTAATTGGAAGTTCCAAACGCCGTTGACCTGAAACACGGATGCCCGGCAGGAGACTGAGCTCGCTGTCGGGCCGGACATGCCTTGGGAGGGCATAAGTCAGCGCTCCTAGGGCCGATGGGCCACTCAGTTCGTGCGCCTTTTGCCGATTGCGTTGCATGTGCCGTGCCAAGCCAAAAAGCATTGATAAACCGCCGATGGATCAGCTTTTGCCCTGTTGCGCATTCTACATTGTGGGATATGCGACAATGCCCAAGCGGTTGAATCGTCGTGTTGCAGAACCCCAGACGGGTCATGACTGCTATTCTTAGGACAGTGCGCAGCAAGCCGCTACTCGCTGCACTCCAGGCACACCATTTCCATAATCAAGCGGTGGGTGCTATGTTGACCGAGCTGTCGACCAGGGAACGGTGTGAGGCCTCAGATCCCTCCATATTGTTGCACCCGCCGGTCCAACAGGACTGCAGGTCCGGCCTCAAAGGATCTTGGCTGCTATGGCGACATTGCGGTGCACGCCGCTTTCCGACCAATGATGTGCGTCCAGGTCGAGGCCGGCCCTAATGAACCACCGCCTTGGCACCCTCGCCCATCTCATTTCGGCATCGACAAGCTAGACCAGAGCGCACTTGCAAGGCGCCATGCAGTCCTGTCGGCGGGCGAACTGTTGGTGACGGGTACAGCTGCGAGCGAACGTTCATCCACCGACGCACAGCGCGGACTGTCGCTTTTCAAATTAGGAAATCTCTGTAGCCACCATTCATGAGCGCGCGGCCACGCGAGACGGCCCGACGGATGCGGTCGCGCAGATGATCGCGAGGATCCGCCCAGTCGGCATGGACGCGCCGTTGACCGATGAGAACTTCGGCGAGCTCGCGATGAGGTGCTCCGGCGAGCGAACCGTCGAGCGCACGAAGAACGAAGGACAAACGAACGCCGCGCTTTTCCGGCGCAAACAAGCGGGGGGGCAACTGTTGCCCTAGACTGAGAGCATTGAGGCACTCCAGTCCCCTCAGTCGATGCTTTAAAAGCACCGCGGGCCAGATGGCTTGCGTATGCAGGCAAACAGGGTGGAGGATATTCGCGCCCGAGACGGCGAGCTGCAGCGCGTGGTCCGCATTGCGAAGAAGAACATGCTGGCTCTTGTCGGGCGCCAGCAGGACGATTGCACGACAGGGCAATGCCGAGAGTTCGAACGGCGGTGTCGGCGACGAGGCAGGCAACCGTTCCGCAATGACCGGCAGCACATGGACGCACCAGAGCGGACACCAGAATACGACCGAAGCGCGGCCACAAGACTCCGCGAAACAGAACACCCCAGCGTGACAGGTCGCCGGCCGACGCGACCATATCGAGAAAGGATTGGAGAGACCAAGTCTTGCAATGCTGGCGCGCAGCGGTCAGATCGCGCTGGAACGCTGGATTGCGGCGTAAGAACTCCCAAGCCCACTCCCGCAGCGTCAGGCCAGCGGTGTAGTCGTATGATCTTTCATCCCGCCAATCGGCCTGATCCGCGCCAGTCAGGAGATTCATGACTGACATCCCCTGCCCGCGCCTGCGTGCGTCGAAACATTATGCCACTTCGCAAAGCATCGGCGAAGGCAGCAGACGTCGAAGACCCCGTTTCGTTGAAGCGTCAGCCATCGCCACTGTCGGCGACAGAAGATGTGCCCAAATTGCCACCAGACCGTCGAACTGGCACAGCGACGGCCAGCGCGACCTGGAATTGATCCCGTAACGGTCATCGGCTCCTGCGTCGCGATCCAGACGTCCCTTGAAGGCGCAGTAGCGCGGCAGTGGATCGCACGCTGCTTGTCGGCAAGTTGTCGTAGCGGCGGCGCCATAGGCACGGTCATCGGAGGGTCTCCTGCGGCAAGCTTTCGCCATTGGAGGCCAATCTCCCCGCTAGGGCAGCCTGTGCAGTTGCACAGGTGAAGCGGATCAATCAGGGGGAGCCATGGCGGAAACTGGATGATGGCGGCTTGAGGAGAGCGGCGTATCGAGGCGGGTGATGAAGCCTGCCAGTACCTCTCAAGGAGAGTGATACGCCATGAACGAGACTATCAACACATTGTTCGCCTTCGTCAGCCCGACGAAATCGATGATACCCTGACGGATGTACTTCGCAGCGGCGCGCGCAAATTGCTTGCGCATGCGATCGAGATGGAGGCCGAGGCGTATGCCAAGGCGGTCGACTGCCTGACGAAAGATCATATTGCGTCGCTGGCGCTCTACGATTTCCCCGCCCAACACTGGGATCATCTGCGAACGTCCAATCCCATCGAAAGCGTCTTTGCAACCGTTCGCTATCGCACGGTGCGTACCAAGGGCTCGCTATCCTCGAAAACCGCCCAGCTGATGGTCTTCAAGCTGTTGGCCGCGGCCAGGAAGTGGCGACGATTGAAAGGACAAAATCAGTTGCCGAAACTCATCGCAGGTGCCAGGTTCCTGGACGGAATCCAGGTCATCGAAACGAAGCCGCAGAGCGCCGCTTGATCAGCCTCGTCACCCAAATTCCAGCATAGCTCCATCGGAACTGCCAGCCTTCCTTGCCGATCAGGCGCATATCAGCGCTGACGATACCGAGGACGGCGATGGCGGTCACCTCCAGGCCGCCGAGTAACGACCCTCAAAACACCGCACTGGTCGAGGCCAGCCTGAACCGGTATCTTGTGCCTGCCCTCGGGAGTCGCTCTATCCACCATGTGATCGACACCGACATTGCTAACATCACCAAGAAGATCGTCGCCGGGGGTCACCCGCAAGCGGCTAACACGGCCTTCTGGTGTATGCGGGCATTTTTCAACTGGTGTCGCAAACCGCCGCAACGGCTCATCCGCGGTTTCCCCGCGAGGGATTGGAAAATCCGGATCCGGCCCCGATCGTCAAGCGCAAGCGAGTGGTGAACGATGCCGAACTGGCGGCTATATGAACGGGCTGTGAGCCCGAACCGGGCGATATCGGCTATTCGTTCGGCTCCATCGTCAAGCTGCTCATTCTGACCGGACAGAGGCGTACGGAAGTTGCCGCGATGCGTTGGTCCTCAACCTTGAAGCCGGAACATGGAACTATCGGGTGACCGCACGAAGAACGAAGAGCCTACGCTTATTCCGCTGTCCACACTGGCGGTGTCGGTCCCCCAGACGGTACCGAAGACCAATGACACGTTTTTTTCCCTGCGAGGGGCAACGAAAGAAGCCACTTCTCAGGCTACGCGAAGGGCAAGAAGGCTCTAGACGGCAAGGTCAATACTGACGGGGTGGCTTTGGAGAACTGGACCCTTCACGATCTGCGCAGGACGCTCGCGACAAATCTCGGCAGGCGGCAGGTATTGCCACACGTCATCGAGCACATACTGAATCACAAGGCGGCGTCCTTGACAGACATTGGCGAAATCTACAATCTCTATAGCAACGTCAAGGAGAAGCGCGAGGTGTTGCAGATGTGGTCAAATCACATCGAATGGCTGATCAAGCAGGCTGCGGATGACGCTCTGGCGGCGTAGCTGCTGGCATGGGCGGAAGATGC
>NZ_RZPI01000505.1:0-4249 GCF_003998715.1 Mesorhizobium sp. M7A.F.Ca.CA.002.15.2.1 | reverse complement strand
GGTGTAGAAAGGCGGCCAGTCGCTGACCGTCAGCCAGCGCACCAGCAGCTCCGTGCCGATGTTGTAGGGCAGGTTGGCCACGATCTTGACCGGGCCGCCATTGCCGGTCGCTCGACCGGCAAGGCCCGTGAAATCCGTCTTCAGCGCATCGCCCGAAACAACCTCCAGCCGGCCGGGATAGTGGCCGGACACTTCGGCAAGAGCAGCCAGGCAACGTTCGTCGCGCTCTATGGCGATCACCTGGCGCGCTCCGTTGGCAAGCAAGGCGCGGGTCAGCCCGCCGGGACCGGGGCCGACCTCGATGACGGTTGCATCGGACAAGTCGCCGGCGGTGCGGGCGATCTTGCCGGTGAGGTTGAGGTCGAGCAGGAAATTCTGGCCGAGCGCCTTCTTCGCCTGCAGCCCATGACGCTCGATCACCTCGCGCAGCGGCGGCAGCCCGTCGATGGTCATGCCCGAGATCTCATGCGGCAACCGCCTTGGTGTTCGTGTCGGCCAGCCGCCGGGCAAGCTTCAGCGCCGCTATCAGGCTGTCGGGCCGCGCCACACCCTTGCCGGCGATGTCGAAGGCCGTGCCGTGGTCGGGCGAGGTGCGGATAAAGGGCAGGCCGAGCGTGACATTGACCGCCTCGTCGAAAGCCAGCGCCTTGGCCGGGATAAGCGCCTGGTCGTGATACATGCAAAGGGCCGCGTCGTAACCAGCCCGCGCCCGGACATGGAACAACGTGTCGGCCGGCAAAGGGCCGAAAGCGTCGATGCCTTCGGCGCGCAGGATGTCGACCGCCGGGCGCACGATCCGCTCGTCCTCGAGGCCCATGGCGCCGCCTTCGCCGGCATGTGGATTGAGCCCGGCAATCGCCAGCCGTGGCCTGGCAATGCCGAAGCGGCCGGCAAGGTCGGCAGCGGTGATGCGCGCGGTGGCGACGATCAGTTCGGTGGTCAGTGCCTTCGGCACCTCGGCCAGCGCTATGTGGATGGTGACGGGAACGGTGCGCAGGTCGGGTCCTGCCAGCATCATCACCGGCATCGCCTCGACGCCGCTGTGCCGAGCCGCCAGATGCGCCAGATATTCGGTGTGGCCGGGAAAGCGAAAGCCGGCATCGTAGAGCGGCTTCTTGGCGATGGGGCAGGTGACCACGGCCGAGGCTTCGCGGGCAAGGCAATCGGCGACGGCGCGGTCGATGGCCTCGATCGTGGCGGCCGCATTGGCCGGATCCGGCTGGCCGGGGCTGTCGATGCAGCCTGCAGCCAGCGGAACGATCGGCAAGGCGCGGGCAAAGACCTGCGCCGCTTGTGCCGGGGTGGCTTCGGCGATCGGCAGCGAGAGGCCGAGCAGGCGCGCCCGGGAGGCGATCAGCGCCGGATCGGCGAGCAGGTAGAAGGGGGGCAGGGCGGCAGCTTCACGCGCCATGAAGGCGGCGATGGCGATCTCCGGCCCAATGCCGGACGGATCGCCGGCGCTCAACGCGAGCGCAGTCACTGCGTTGCCCACGTCAGCGCTTGACGATGCGGGCTTTTGCCTTCAGCTCGTCGACATATTTCTTGCTGAGCGCGTCGGCATCCTTGTCGCCGCCGGAGCCTTCGGCCTGGAACGCCATCTGGGCAACCTTGTCGTCGGACACTTCGCGCGACGAGCAGATGCCGATGAATTCGACGCCGCGTTCGGTTTCGCGCGTGACGGTGGCACCGCCGACTTTGGTAGCTTTGATCTGCTCGGCCCAGTCCGGCGGCAGTTGCGGCGCCAGCACCCGGCCCAGATCGCGAACGGTGACGTCGATCAGGCCCTTGGCGAATTCGCGCGTCGTGTTGCAGCCGTTGAAGCGGGCGCGCATGGCGTCGGCCTCTCGCTTGCGTTTGCCCAGCGTCGCGCTGCGTTCAGCCGCCGGCACCACGAAGATGACCTGCTGCAGCATGTATTCGGTGGCGCTCGGTTTGGCGCCGCCTTTTTCGAGCATCTTCCTGACGAGATCCTGTTCGCTGACGGCGCCGGTGCCGTCGCCGGAACGGTAGCGCGCGCTCAAGGCCTGGTTCCAGGCCATCTGGGCGCGGATGAATTCCTTGAAGTGGCTCTTGGTGACGCCCGACTTCTCCATGACGCCGTCGAGCTGGCTGAGCTGCATCTTGTTGCTCGAGGCAAAGCGCTGGTACGCGGCATCGACCTGGGCGTCGCTGATGCGGATACCAAGCCGCTTGGCCTCGGCCATACGCAGCGTCTGGTCGATCATTTCCTGGCCGGCATCGCCCTTCTTGCGCTGCAGCTTCAGGAAAGCGGCGCGATGGGCGATGTCGCCGGTGGTGACAGGAATGTCGTTGACGACGTATTTGATCTCGCTGGCGAAAGCCGGCGGCGCCATTACGGTGATCGACACGGACGTCGCCGCCACGAGCAACGCGAAACCTGCTGAAAAGAGGTATTTCCTCATCGTTGGCATCCCAATTCTATCCCGGTCCCGCCCAATTTGATCTTTCCAGGTGCGCGAAATCCGTGCCAGCCCTATGCGGCGAAACGATGTCGCCGATTGTTACTGGATCGTGTCGACGGCACTGGTCGACGAGCCGAAATCGCCGAGGGTGCGGAACGACAGATTGAAGCCGATGGTCTGCGACACCTCCCTGGTGTTCAGATCGCGCGACTGCGAGTAGGTCATCAAATAAGTGAAGCAGGAATCGTTGTAGGCGAAGCCGACGCCATCCTTGACCAGCAGGCTCTGCTGCAGGTCGTAGGTTCCTGTGCCGAAGACGCGCCAGTTTTCGGCCAGATGCGTGGATGCACCAAGCGTGACCTCGTGGCGGTCGGTGGTGAAGCCGTACAGCGGCTGGGCCTGGATGAAGGCGTATTTGGCGCTCAGCGACACAGGCAGGCCGGAATAGGCGGCCTTCACCTCGGCGCGGCGGATCTCGAAGCTCTGTTCGTCGAAACGGCCGCTGACCGAGGCCGCGAAGCCGTTGGGGCTGTTGATGCCGAACAGGCCGACATAGTCGGACTTGGTCGTGTCGAGGCCGGAGTTTGCGCCGACATTCACCAAATCCGGCGCGGCGAACGAATTCTCGCCGCCAATCTGATAGGATTGGCCGAAAATGGCATTGGTGCCCCAGCCATTGTTGTAGGAGCCGGAATAGCGGAAGCCGACATTGGCGCGCGAACCGCCTTCGACGCGGTCGTAGCCGGAGAACTTGTCGCGTTCGAACAAGGTGGTCGCATCGAAGACCATGCTTTGGGCGTCTTCGTTAGGCACTGAGAGGCCGCCGACATATTGCTCGTTCGGACGCATGAAGACCTGTGCCATCGGTTCGATGACATGGCTGGACCCGCTGGCCATGGAAAACAGCACCGGCCAACGCATCTCAAGCCCGGCGGTTGCCATGTAACGGGCAAATGACGAGCGCATGTCGTCCTGCTCGCCCAAATGCGTCGCCATTCTGTCGATCGCGTCCAGCGAAGCCGACGACGCGTTGAGGTAGTCGACGTCGCCCTGCAGCGCGAGCAACGGCGTCAGCACCAGCCCGCCATCGGTGACGAAGCTCCGCTTCCACTCGGCCTCGGCGGTGAGACGGCCCGATTCGCCTTCAATGCCGCGGACGCGCTGCGTGGGAGTGAGGGCATTGTAGGGCTCGACGAAGGTCTCATCGACATCGTCGCGGCGGATGACACGCGCGTTGACATTGAGCGATAGCTGGCCGCCGGCCACCGACGCATCAGGAATATAGGCGTAGTCGAGCGACGGCAGCACCCAGGGCTGTTGTCCGCTTCGCGCAGAGGCGTTGTCGTCAGGTGTATCTTCCTGCACATCGAAATGCATGGCGCGCACGTCGAAATAGTTGCGGCCGTTGAGACCCGTCAAGTAGACCGACGACTGGTGGACGCTGCTATTGTACTTTTCGATGCCGTAGGTGTTCGAGAAATTCTTGTCGGTCTGCAGCAGCACGTCCCAGCCGAAGTTCCAGCGTGAGTTGATGGCGAACTGCCCCTGGGTACCCATCATGCCGCGGAATTTGTTGGGATCGCCGGCGCTGCCCGAATTGACGTTGTGGCCAGAGCTGGAGGGGAAGGCAGTGGTGTCGAGGAAAGCGTCGGGATTCTGCTGGTGTATCCCGGCGATCTTCAAGCTGTACTCGCCATTGTTGAAGCGCTGACGCCACTCGGCCTCACCGAGGAAACCCTGCTTGGTATAGCCGGTGCCGGTGACGGTCAGGTCGTAGGTCGGCGCCAATGCAAGATAATAGGGGACTTTCACGCCGACGCCGAGAT
>NZ_RZPI01000504.1:0-4249 GCF_003998715.1 Mesorhizobium sp. M7A.F.Ca.CA.002.15.2.1 | reverse complement strand
TCAGCCAGGACAATGTGCTGTTCACCACCAATTTGACCAATCTGCCGATACAGAGCGCCGGTGGACGCGACATCCCGCAGGGAGCCATTCACATCGAACGCGTCAGACTGCTTTGGCAGGACAGGCTGTTTGAACGCATCACCCTTTCCAATTACAGCCGGGAACACTCGACGATCAGCGTTTCCCTGCACTATTCCGCCGATTTCCGCGACATGTTCGAAGTGCGTGGCTCGACACGGCCGAAGCGCGGGCTGGCCCATGCCGCCGAAACAAACGCGACGTCGGTCCTGCTGCGCTATGATGGGCTCGATGGCCTGGCCCGCCTCTCGGCGATATCGTTCTCGCAGGCGCCGGACCAACTGAGTGCCAACCGTGCCGATTTCCTGATCGCCGTGACCAAGCGCAGCAGGAAGGTGCTTTATGTCGAGGTCGGTCCCGAGGTGGCCGACAAGCCCGACCGCGACCGGTTCCGCGCCGCTGCCGCCCGCGCCCGCTTTGGCATGCGGGCCAAACGTCGCCATGGCGCGACGGTGCGCAGCTCGGGCCGTGTCTTCAACGACTGGGTCGAGCGCGCTCGCGCCGATGTCGCGCTGCTGACCACCGAGCTGGCGACCGGCCCCTATCCCTATGCCGGCATCCCCTGGTTCTCGACGGCGTTCGGCCGCGACGGCGTCATCTCGGCGCTGCAGATGCTGTGGCTCAATCCGGGCCTGGCGCGGGGCGTGCTGGCCTTTCTGGCCCAGCATCAGGCGACCGAGACATCGCCGTTCAGCGATTCGCAGCCGGGCAAGATCATGCACGAGACCCGCAAGGGCGAAATGGTGGCGCTGCGGGAGCTTCCCTTTGGCCGCTACTACGGTGGCGTCGATACGACACCGCTCTACATCTACCTTGCCTGTGCCTACGCCGATCGTACCGGTGACATGGCGTTCATCGACGGCCTGTGGCCGTCGCTGTGCGCCGCGGCCGAATGGACGGAGGAGGCGGGCCGGGAAACCGGATTCGTGACTTACCAGCGAGCGGCCGAGTCCGGCCTCGCCAACCAGGGATGGAAGGACAGTTTCGATTCGGTCTTCCATGCCGATGGCCGCATTCCCAAGGGCCCGATCGCCCTTGTCGAAGTGCAGGGCTACGTCTTTGCCGCCTTCCGGGGGCTGGCGGCACTTGCCCGTCGCCGGGGCGAGAACGACAGGGCCGACCACTGGGATGATCGCGCCGAAGCGATGCGGGTTGCCGTGGAACGGGATTTCTGGCTTGACGATCTCGGCTTCTATGCGCTGGCAATCGACGGTGCCGGCGAGCCCTGCAAGGTGCGGACCTCGAATGCGGGGCATCTGCTCTTTGTCGGATTGCCTGAGCCGGCGCGGGCCCAGATGGTGGCTGACCAGCTGCTTTCCGCCTCCTTCCATTCGGGCTGGGGACTGCGGACGCTCGCCGACGATGCCGTGTTCTTCAATCCGATGTCGTACCACAATGGCTCGATCTGGCCGCACGATACCGCCCTTTGCGGTGCCGGGCTGGCGCGCTATGGCGAGCGCGAAAGCGTGGTTCGCCTGATGAGCGGCACGTTCGAATCCGCGGTCCATTTCAACATGCGGCTGCCCGAACTGTTCTGCGGTTTTACACGTGCGCCGGGCGAAGCACCCATCGCCTATCCCGTCGCCTGCCTGCCGCAAGCGTGGTCGGCGGGCTCCGCTTTCATGTTGATGCAGGCCTGTCTTGGCCTGGAGATCGACGGCTGGGAGGGTGAGATTCGCGTCGGCCGCCCCAGGCTGCCGATCGGCATCGACACGCTGACACTGCGGCACCTGGGCGTCGGCGACCGGGTCGTCGATCTCACCTTCCAGCGCGTCGGCGACCGGGTCGTCGCTTTCCTGGCCGACCGCCATGAAGGGCTGGTGCCGCTCATAGTAAGAACATGATCCGAACAAAATTGGCGGAACCGATCCAGGCCTTGTGCGTTGCAAAAACACTGGTCCGAACGCCGACCACGTGGCCGGCGGACCGTTTCAAACGGGAAACACGAACAAACGGTCGCCGACGGCCGGGGTGAGTTGACGTTCAATGACAAACTACGGTGCGGACCTGCTCTGGGTTCTGATTTTCGCGAGCCTCGGTTTTTCCGCTCTTGCCGTATTCCTCTCCATATCGCGGCACCGTCGCCGTCATCCTCCTGCCGTCCCACATACGGCAGGCGAAGATGTGGCGGCGGAGGCCGCGCGCAAGGTGATACGGGAGTTCGAAAAGAACGGCCAATCGGCCGATGCCGCGCTGGTGACCTCGTCGCCAGAAACATTGCGCAAGATCCTGGCCGACGATCTGCCCGATGCGCAGGTTATCGTGGTGTCCAATCGCGAGCCGTACATCCACAATGTGAAGGACGACGGCGTCGAGTTGCTCGTCCCGGCCAGCGGGCTGGTGTCGGCGCTCGAGCCCATTACCCGCGCCTGTGCGGGCACCTGGATCGCCTATGGCGGCGGAACGGCGGACCGCCTTACCGTCGACGACCACGATCGCGTGCAGGTGCCGCCTGGCAACCCGTCCTACACGCTGCGCCGGGTCTGGCTGACGGAGGAAGAGCATCAGGGCTATTATCTCGGTTTCGCCAATGAGGGCCTTTGGCCGCTTTGCCATATCGCCTTCACCCGGCCGATTTTTCGTGCCTCCGACTGGGCTGCCTATGAAGCCGTCAACCGGAAGTTTGCCGATACGGTGGTTGCCGAGGCGCGCAACGAGCGGCCGATCGTGCTGGTCCAGGATTACCATTTCGCGCTGCTGCCGCGCATGATCCGCGAGCGCTTGCCGGAGGCGATCGTCATCACTTTCTGGCACATCCCGTGGCCAAATTCGGAAGTGTACAGCATCTGCCCATGGCGTGAACGCATCCTCGAAGGCCTGCTCGGCAGCTCGATCATCGGCTTCCACACTCAGTTCCATGCCAACAATTTCACCGAAAGCGTCGATCGCTTCCTGGAAAGCCGCATCGAGCGGGCCGATGCGGCCATCTCCTACGGCGGACGGACCACATTGGTGCACGCCTATCCGATCTCGATAGAATGGCCGGCGGACCTGCTGGCGAAACTTCCCGCTGTCGACGATTGCCGCGCTCGCATGCGCGAGAGGTTCGGCCTTAAAGCGGATGTGAAGCTGGCCGTCGGGGTCGAGCGCCTCGATTATACCAAGGGCATTCTCGATCGGTTTCACGCTTTGAACGAATTGTTCAAGCGACAGCCTGAGTGGATCGGAAAACTGGTCTTCCTGCAGATCGCGGCACCCAGCCGCGGCACGCTGCCTGCCTACAAGCTGCTCCATGACGAGTGCCACCGTTATGCCGAAGAGCTCAACCGGCGTTATGGCAGCGAGGGCTACAGGCCGGTGATCATGGTGGCCGAACATCACTCGCAAGAACAGGTCTACGAGATCTATCGGGCCGCCGACATATGCATGGTCACCAGCCTGCATGACGGCATGAACCTCGTCGCAAAGGAATTCGTCGCCGCGCGCGACGACGAGCAGGGCGTTTTGATGCTCAGCACATTCGCCGGCGCCTCGCGTGAATTGCTGGAGGCGCTTATCGTCAACCCTTACGATGCCGCCATGATGAGCGGAGCGCTGTTGCAGGCACTGACCATGTCGCCCGAAGAACAGCGCGAGCGCATGCGCCCCATGCGCGAGACAATCCGCAACAACAATGTCTATCGCTGGGCCGGCAGCATGCTTCTGGATGCGGCACGTTTGCGCAAGCGCGGGGACCTCGATCGGGTGACCGGTGCCGTCAGCGACCCGCCGCCCAGCGTCGACAATGTCGTCTCCATTTTTGAGCGCAGACGGGTGGCGATGTCATGAGCGATGCGCTGCAAAATATTGTTGGCGAGACCCTGCACAAGCCGCAGGCCGTCATGGAGAAACCGCACACTGTGCTGACCGGCGAATGGGCGTTGTTCCTCGACATCGACGGCACCCTGCTGGAACATGCCGAACACCCGGACGCCGTCTCGGTCAGCGACGAGCTCCGCTCCTTGCTGCAAGGCCTGGATCGCAAGCTGAACGGGGCATTGGCCTTCATAACAGGCCGTTCCGTCGCGGCTGTCGATCATCTGTTTCAGCCTTTGAAGCTGCGCGCCGCCGGGCTCTATGGCCTGGAACATCGGCTCCTACCGAACGACGACGTCGAAGTCGCGGATGAGCCGGCGGATATTTCTGCGCTTGCCGACGAGATCGAGGCCGAGCTCGGTCGTGGCGCCTATAT
>NZ_RZPI01000503.1:0-4268 GCF_003998715.1 Mesorhizobium sp. M7A.F.Ca.CA.002.15.2.1 | reverse complement strand
GTCACCACCGCAAGTGCTGCCAGATAGACGATGAAGATCAGCCGCAACGGCCATGGCTCGTATTCAGCCAGAAATCCCGAAGTCAGTGCGCCGAGGACGAGGCCGAGGAAATTGGTGCTGGTGGCAATCACACTGGCGCGCGACTTGTCCGCGCCGGGAAGAAGCTCGGCAATCCACGCGGTTCCGGTCCCCGCGCCGACGCCGATGCCAAGCCCGCTCAGGATGCGGGCGACGTCGAGCGAGACGACGTTTACGGCAAACAGGAAGACAAGCGCACTGACGATGGCGACGAGCATGGCCGCCAGGCTCGCGGGCCGGCGTCCGACAATATCGGAGACGCTGCCCAACATCAGAAGTGCCGCCAGATTGCCGACGACATACACGGCGTAGATCAGCGTCAGGGTGATTTGTGAAAAGCCGAATTGCTGCTTGTAGACGATGTAGAGCGGCGTCAGCACCGTGCTGCCGGCAAACAGCACCGCAATCATCGCGGCGACGGTGGGGATTGCGAGAGCATCGCCACCTGCCCCTTCGTGCGTATGCGCAAAATCGCGAATGGCCATGGCCAACCTCGTCACCAATTTCGGGGATCGAGGATCTAACGCGGTTTCATCCACGACGTTCCAACCGACAGGCAGGCTCCTGACAGCACGGTGGACATTGCTTGAGCGGGATGTCCGCCGGCTGAACAGGCTCGGATCGGGGCCAGCGGCTCCGATCCGTCATCTATCGTTCAACCGGTCGGCGTTACCTGCAAGCAAAGCCGGGCGCGATCTTGCACTTGCCGGGACGCGGCCTGTGCGGCGGCCGATGGTGCGGAGGACGGTGCGGCTTGTGCCAGTGTGGCGGCCGATGCGGCGGACGCACGATGATGATTGGCGGGCGAACGATCTGGGAGCGTTCAAGATAACCGGCGCTGGCCCAGCCGCTCACGCCGCCGCCATGGATTCTACACCAGCCCGGCTGGCAGCCGGTGACATTGACCCTGAAGCCGGCGGGCAGCGTTCCCACTTTGGCGTATCCCGCTCCCGGCCCGCTGCGGACGTTGAGGTTGGTCGAGGTGTGAGCGCTGTAGGCGAAGGCCGCGGCGGACGTCCCGAACACCGCGGCCAGGATGGTCGCGGCCACAAGCAGAAAACGAAATCTCATCAGTCCCCTCCATTCGAATCCCGGCCGTTCATCTGCTTCGGCCAAGACTGCCCTGCAAGAGGAGCGGCCAAGCCAAGAAAAGTCAACAGGTGGGCGGCCGTAACCGTCCTGGCCAGCGGGACTGATGCCGGATTTTCCTTGGACATGGTTGAGGAATTTCGCGGTTGCCATTTATTGGCTCCTCAACATCCGCTAGCGTTACTCTCTTTCGACAATTCATCGCGGGCAAAGGTGGGATCCATGGGCAAAGGCAGGGTCGAGGCATTCACCGATGGCGTCGTGGCTATCATCATCACCATCATGGTGCTTGAGTTGAAAGTGCCGCATGGCGAGGATTTCTCCGCCTTGGTGCCGTTGTGGCCGATCTTCTTCTGCTACGTGCTGTCCTTCATCAATGTCGGCATCTACTGGAACAATCTGCACAACATGTTCCACACCGTTCAGCGGGTCGACGGGCGCGTGCTGTGGGCGAACCTCAATCTGCTGTTCTGGCTGTCGCTGATGCCGGTGACCACAGCCTTCATGGGCGAGAACCACTTTGCGCCGGTGCCGGTAGCAGTCTATGGCACCGACCTCGCGCTATGCGCCATCGCCTACACCATACTCGCCGCCGCGCTGCATCGCCTGCACGGCAATGATACCGCCTTTGCCAAGGCGCTGGGTAATGACCGCAAGGGGAAGCTCTCGCTGGCTGTCTATATCGTGGCCGTCGTGCTGACCTTCGTCAGCCAGTGGATCGGCGTCGCGCTCTATGTGCTGGTCGCGATGATATGGCTCGTACCGGATAGGCGCTTTGCGCGGGTGATCGAAAAGTAGTTGTCTTCACACATTTTCAAGGTAGAGCGCTGCACGGCTTTCCCAAATTGCCCTACTTGCGCATCGCTTTCAGTTTTTCCGCCACCGATGCGGCGAGGTCGGCATAGAGCTCCTCCAGCCGTTCCGCGGCCTTGATGATCGAGAAATCATGGCCGAATTTTTCCAGCGCCATGCGCAGTTTCTCGACGAACTCGGCTTGTTTCTCCAGCGCGGAAAAGAGTGTCTTCACCTGCGCTTCGCTGATGTCGGGATTGGCCAGCATCTGCGGCACCTCGCGGCCCATCTGGTCGCCAATGGCGGTCTGCTCCTTCAGAATTGCAACCCAGTCCGTCAATCAGGAACCTCCGTTTGTCCCCAGGCCTAAATCTCTTTTGCGGGGACAAAGGGCAACATGCGCAGCCTCGGCCGGACTGGTCAACCCGACAAGACGAGCAGAGGCTTGCACCGGCCCGTTCCGGCGCTAAGTTCGGCGCATCGAACAAGGAATCCATCGCCCATGATCACCGACGCCGAGATCCAGACCGCCCTGCCCGCGCTTGCTCCAGGCAATGCCGCCGTGATCACCGGCGCTGCCAGCGGCATCGGTCTGGCGGCCGCCAAGCGGCTTGCATTGCTAGGCATGAAGATCGTGCTGGCCGACATTGGCGGCGCGCGGCTTGACGACGCCTCGCGCGCCGTTTCCGCGATTGCCGGCGACGATGCCGTGCTTGCCGTCGCCGCCGACGTTTCGAAGGCGGATGAGGTGGACCGCCTCGCCGAGAGAGCGTTCGGCGCCTTCGGCGGCGTGTCGCTGCTGATGAACAATGCCGGCGTCGGCGACAACCCCGGAAAGCCGTGGGAAAACCGCGATGCCTGGAAACGGCTGCTGGACATCAATTTCTGGGGCGTTGTGCATGGCGTGGAGGCCTTCGCGCCGCGCATGCTGGCCTCGGCCAGGCCGGGTCTGATCGTCAACACCGGCTCCAAGCAAGGCATCACCACGCCGCCCGGCAATCTTGCCTACAATGTCTCCAAGGCAGGAGTGAAAACCTTCACGGAAGGCCTGGCGCACGCGTTGCGCAACGAACCCGGCGCCCATGTCGCTGCCCATCTGCTGATCCCCGGCTTCACCTTTACCGGTCTGACCGAGGGTGCGACGGAAAAACCGGCCGGCGCCTGGACCGGCGAACAGGTTGTGGATTTCATGCTGGAATCCCTGACCAGGGGAGATTTCTACATCCTGTGCCCGGACAATGAGGCGGCCCGGCCGCTGGATGAAAAGCGCATGGCCTGGGCGATCGGCGACATCATCGAGAACCGCCCCGCTTTGTCGCGCTGGCATCCGGACCACAAAGGCAGTTTCGCAGCCTTCATGAAAGGCTGATCTTCAGGCCGCTTGCTTTTTCGACCCGCGCTTCTGTGCCACGGCCTTCTTCGCCGCGATGTCGGCGATCTGTTCGTCATGCCGCTTTGCCGCACGCTCGCATTTGGCGCGGATTTCCTCGACTTCGGATTCGGTCAGATGCTCGATGCCGATGAAGTGGTTGTGGCCCTTGCCGACCCGGATCAGTTCGTCGAGCTTGGCCTGGATCGCCGCGCCGTCGCGGTTCTGAGTGTTCTGGATCAGGAAGACCATCAGGAAGGTGATGATGGTCGTGCCCGTGTTGATGACAAGTTGCCAAGTGTCCGAAAAGCCGAAGAACGGACCGCTCACCCCCCAGGCGATGATGATGAGGCAACAGACGGCGAATGTCGGCGGCAGGCCGGCTATGCGGGCGACCCAGTTGGCAACCTTGGTGAAATGCTTTTCCATCTATCGAAATCCTCGACGCTGCGGCGCGATGAGAAACAATCAGCGACCGCTTCAGGTTCCCGATGCGAACAAATACCTCAGGTACAATTGCCTGCACGCATAGGGAGAATAGTCTGGAAAACACACCTTATGGGTTCAATGCCACAGTACTCCCGCAGGCAAGAGTGCCTGTTCCTTCCGCTTCACAGCGGTTTACCTCCAGCCCCTTCCGCTGCGCCACCCCCGCATGGCGGAAGGGGTTTCAGTCCGGAGAGCGCGGAGCATGGTTTCCCGAAAGCGCCGACCGGCAGAAGGACAGACGGTCGCTCCACTTTCCCGCAGATTGCTTGGCAGCGCCGGCCTAGGCCTGCTGATGGCCTGCGCGGCCGTGACCGCCAGGGCAGAACCATCAACAGCACCGGCTGCCGAAATAGCGACCGATCCGACAATCACCGGCAGTCTCGAAAGGCATTGGACCAACAACGCGCTGGACAGCGACCATGCGGTCAAGGACTGGTACACACTGTTGCGC
>NZ_RZPI01000502.1:0-4272 GCF_003998715.1 Mesorhizobium sp. M7A.F.Ca.CA.002.15.2.1 | reverse complement strand
ATTTTCGACTCGGCCTGACCTGAATCTCAACACCCCCTGATGGGTGTCGCCTCACGCAGGAACGGCGCGATTTGGGAACCCAAAGCGCCGCTTCGCATTCAATGGAAGGCGGGGTCCGACAAGCTGCCGGCGCGTGGAGTGTTTCCTGTCGCCGGCTGCGGAGGGACATCCATCACCATGAAGTTTTCTCACGCATTCCTGGCGCTCGGCGTCGCCGCCATGCTGATTGGTACGCCGGCGCGGGCCGTCGAGCTGTCGATGGTGTCGGGCGATACCGGCGACGGCATCAAGGTGCTGCGCGAGATCCTCGACCGTTACGAGAAAGACAGCGGCAACAAGGTCAACATCGTCGTCATGCCGACGTCCGGGACCGACCAGTTCGGCCAGTACCGGCTGTGGCTTGCCGCCGGAAACAGCGACATCGACGTCTACCAGACGGACGTGATCTGGGCGCCGCAGCTCGCCAGCCAGCTCGTCGATTTGACCGCAGCGACCAGGGACATCGTGGCCGAGCATTTCCCGTCGATCATCCGGTCGCAGACCGTCAATGGCAAGCTCGTCGCCTTGCCGATCTTCACCGATGCGCCGGCGCTCTACTACCGCAAGGATCTCCTCGACAAATATGGCGCCAAGGTGCCGGCCACCTGGAAGGAACTGGCGGACACCGCCAGGCTGGTCATGGATAAGGAACGTGCAGCCGGCAATCGGGATATCTGGGGCTTCGTCTTTCAGGGCAACGCCTATGAGGGGCTGACCTGCGACGCGCTCGAATGGGTGATGTCGAATGGCGGCGGCCAGATCATCGAGCCGGACGGCTCCATCTCCATCAGCAATCCAAAAGCGGCGGCGGTGCTCGATATGGTCAAGGGCTGGGTCGGGACCATCGCGCCGCCCGGCGTGCTCGCCTACCAGGAAGAGGAATCGCGCGGCGTCTGGCAGACCGGCAACGCGGTGTTCATGCGCAACTGGCCCTATGCCTATGCGCTCGGCAACGGCGAGGGCTCGCCGATCAAGGGCAAGTTCGACGTGGCGCCGCTGCCGGCCGGCACCGGCGAAGGCGCCCGACCGGTCGCGACGCTGGGTGGCTGGAACCTCGCGGTCTCCAAATATTCGAAGCATCCGGATGCCGCGATCGAGCTGGTCAAGTTCATTGCCTCGCCCGCGATGCAGAAATACCGCGCGCTGAAGACGTCCAATCTGCCGACCATCCAGGCGCTGTATGACGATGCCGACATTGCCATGGAACACCCGATTATTCCGCGCTGGAAGCAGATCTTTCTCAATGCGGTGCCGCGCCCCTCGGCCGCCACCAGGATCAAATACAACGAGGCGTCGAGCCAGTTCTGGAACGCTGTTCACAACACGCTCTCGGGCGACGGCACTGCCGCCGACAATCTGGCCGACCTCGAAGCGACGCTGACCAAGCTGAAGGGCCGAGGCTGGTGACGATACTGGGACAGCCGGCCGGCGGGACCGCAGCGAGCGGAGCGAGATGACAGGGATGAAACCGGAAACAGCCAAGGCCGCGCACGCGCCGTTGAGGGCACAGCGCGTTCGCTCGGCGTGGCTTTTCCTGGCGCCAATGCTTCTGGTGCTCGCCGCGGCGGCCGGCTGGCCGCTTGCCCGCACGGTCTATTTCAGCTTCACCGACGCCTCGCTGGCCGATCTCGACGCGCGCCAATGGGTCGGCTTCGCCAATTACTTTTCGGTACTTCACATGCCAAGCGGCCGGACCCTCTATGACGGGTTGCTGGTCGACCCTGTCTGGTGGCGTGCCGTCTGGAACACGGTGCGCTTCACCGTGATTTCGGTGACCTGCGAGACCATCCTCGGCACCATCGTTGCCCTGGTTCTCAACGCCGAATTCAGAGGCCGCGGCATCGTCAGGGCGGCGATCCTGATCCCCTGGGCGATCCCGACGATCGTCTCGGCGAAGATGTGGCAATGGATGCTCAACGACCAGTTCGGCATCATCAATGTGGTGCTGCTCAATCTCGGCCTGATCAGCACCAAGATCGCCTGGACGGCCAACGCCGACACCGCGATGGCGGCGGTCCTCATCGTCGATATCTGGAAGGCGACGCCATTCATGACGCTGCTCATCTTGGCCGCGCTGCAGATGCTGCCGAGGGAGATCATCGAGGTCGCCAGGCTCGACGGCGCCAACCCCTGGCAGATCTTCTGGCGGGTGACCTTGCCGCTGATCCGTCCCGCGCTGTTGGTGGCGGTGATCTTCCGCGCGCTCGATGCGCTGCGTATCTTCGACCTGATCTATGTGCTGACGCCCAACAATGTGCACACCAAGTCGATGTCGGTGTTCGCCCGCGAGAACCTGTTCGAGTTCGACAAGTTCGCCTATGGCTCCGCCGCCTCGACCCTGCTCTTCCTCATTCTCGCTCTGCTTACCATCGTCACCATCCGGATCGGCCGGATCAGCCTGGACGGGGACCGCTGAGATGTGGATCGTGAAGCGCACGGCCTTTTACCTGCTGGTCGGGGCAATCGTCTTCGTCGCGGTGTTCCCGTTCTATTACGCCATCGTCACCAGCCTGAAATCCGGGACCGATCTGTTCCGGGCTGATCTGTGGCCAACGACGATCAGTTTCGCCAATTACAGAAACGTGCTGATCGAGGGCGCCTTCGTGCGCAACCTCGCGAACTCGCTCTTCGTCTCCGGCGCAGTCGTCGCGCTGTCGCTGTTGCTCGGCATCACATCAGCCTACGCGCTGGCGCGCATTCGATTCCGCGGCCGCTCGGCGCTTTTGTTCATCATCCTGTCGGTGTCGATGTTCCCGCAGGTGGCGCTGCTGGCCGGGCTGTTCGAACTGGTCCGCATCTTCGGCCTCTACAATTCCCTGTTCGCGCTGATCTTCTCCTACATGATCTTCACCTTGCCGTTCACCGTCTGGGTGCTCACCACCTTCGTCCGCGACCTGCCGGTCGAGGTCGAGGAGGCGGCGATCCTAGACGGCGCGACGCCGTGGATCATCGTCACCCGGGTCTTCCTGCCGCTGATGTGGCCGGCGCTGGCGACCACCGGCCTGCTGGCCTTCATCGGTGCGTGGAACGAGTTCCTGTTTGCCCTGACCTTCACCTCCAACAACGCACAGCGGACCGTGCCGGTGGCGATCGCGCTGCTCTCCGGCAACTCGCAGTTCGAGATCCCCTGGGGCAACATCATGGCCGCCTCGGTGATCGTCACGGTGCCGCTGGTGGTGCTGGTGCTGATCTTCCAGCGCAAGATCGTCTCCGGCCTCACCGCCGGCGGGGTGAAGGGGTGAGGAGCGGTCAGCGTAGTGCGGACCGTTGTCAGATGTCCGGCGCGTTGCCGATCTTCTGCTTGAGATCAAGCGCCCAGGTGCGGCCTTCATCGCCGCCCCACAGCAGCCGGGCGATGTAGCCGGCCGAAGGGTTCTGCTCATTGCCGTAGTTCCTGCCGCGCTTGTCGACCTCGTGGCGGGCGAAATAGCTGACCATGCGGCGAATGGTGGAGGGCGCGAGCTTTTCCCGGTTCTTCAGTTCGGTGGCGCGGGCGACGCCGATCTCGGTGCCGCCGCGGCCGAATTCTCCGCGCAGTCTGAGGCCCTTGGCGGCATTGTCGGTCACTACTTGCGGGCAGCGCAGATCGATCTCGTCGTCGTGCATCTCGTCCCCCGGATCACGCTGCCCGGACAGGTATTACGACATATCACCATGCGCAATAAATGTCGGAGCCGATCACCGCCAAACGTCCTTGGGTCGCAGAGCAACCGCGCCGGGACGCCGGCGCTGCGACTTGAAGGAGCCGATCATGATCACCTTTCCCAACGAATCCGCGAAATACCGCACCGCGCGCGAAAAATTGCTGAAGAAGGAAATCGAGCTGCGCCGCGCCATGGAAGAGGTCGCCGAGGCCCGGCGCGCGCTGCCGCCGGGCGGGCTGATCCGCCAGGACTATGAATTCGACGCACTGGATGCCCACGGCAAGCCCGCGAAGACAAGGCTGTCGGAGCTGTTCGCGCCCGGCAAGGACAGCCTGATCCTCTACAACATGATGTTCCCGCGCCACCCGCAGGAGAAGCGCGATGTGGCGACCAGCGGCGGCACGGCGAAGCTCGCCCGACCGGACCAGCCATGTCCGTCCTGCACGGCATTGCTCGATCAGTTCGACGGCGCGGTCGGGCATCTCCAGGCGGCCGGCTTCAATTTCGCGGTGGTGGGCAAGACCGCGCTCGAAAACCTGGTCACGCTCGGTCGAGATCGGGGCTGGCGCAACATGCGGCTGGCGTCTTC
>NZ_RZPI01000501.1:0-4277 GCF_003998715.1 Mesorhizobium sp. M7A.F.Ca.CA.002.15.2.1 | reverse complement strand
GCCGTAAGCCCTTCACAGACCCGCGAAATCTTCACCGAGGGAGAGTGGCGCACTTCACCCATCTTCCGCCGCGAGGCGCTGAAGCCGGGAAACAGGGTTGCGGGACCTGCCTTGATTATCGAGCCGAACCAGACAATCGTCATCGAGCCGGGCTGGCTGGCCGAAATCACCGCCAGGAACCACGTGCTCCTGCACCGCGTCGAGAAAAAGCGCCGGCAGGCAGCGCTCGGCACCGAGGCCGATCCGGTCATGCTGGAGGTCTTCAACAACCTCTTCATGTCGATCGCCGAGCAGATGGGCGTCACGCTGCAGAACACCGCCTATTCCGTCAACATCAAGGAACGGCTGGATTTTTCCTGCGCCGTCTTCGACCGGACCGGCGCGCTGGTCGCCAATGCGCCGCACATGCCGGTGCATCTCGGCTCGATGGACCGCTCGGTCGAAACCATCATCCGGCTGAATTCCGGCGACATCCACCCCGGCGACGTCTTTGCCCTCAACGCACCCTACAATGGCGGCACGCATCTGCCGGACATCACTGTCGTGACGCCGGTCTTCGATGATGCCAAGGAAAGAATCCTGTTCTGGGCCGCCTCGCGCGGCCATCACGCCGATATCGGCGGCACGGCACCCGGCTCGATGACGCCGCTCGCCACCACGGTCGACGAGGAAGGCGTGCTGTTCGACAATTTCCGCATCGTCGACCGTGGCCGCTTCCGCGAGAAGGAGCTGGAAACGCTGCTCACCGATCACCGCTATCCGGCCCGCAATCCGCACCAGAACATCGCCGACCTCAAGGCGCAGATCGCCGCCAACGAAAAGGGCGTAGCCGAACTGCGCAAGATGGTCGCCCATTTCGGCCTCGATGTCGTCGAGGCCTATATGGGCCATGTCCAGGACAATGCCGCCGAAAGCGTGCGCCGCGTGCTGGAGCGGCTGCCGGATAGTTCTGAGTACGAATACCCGACCGACACCGGCCAGATCATCAAGGTGAAGATCACGGTCGACCGGCAAAAGCGCGAGGCGACGGTAGACTTCACCGGCACCTCGCCGGTGATGAAGAACAATTTCAACGCGCCCGAGCCGGTGGCCCGCGCCGCCGTGCTCTACGCCTTCCGCGTCATGGTCGAGGATATGATCCCGATGAATGCCGGGTGCCTGCGGCCCATCAACATCATCATTCCCGATGGCTGCATGCTGAAACCCGCCTACCCCGCCGCCGTCGTCGCCGGCAATGTCGAGACCTCGCAGCATGTCACCAACGCGCTGTTCGGCGCCATGGGCGCCATGGCCAACGCCCAAGGCACGATGAACAACCTGACCTTCGGCAACAAGACGTATCAATATTACGAGACGATCTGCTCCGGCTCGCCGGCCGGCCGGATGAACTCGGGCCGCGGCTTTGCCGGCACCTCCGGCGTCCACACCCACATGACCAATTCGCGCCTCACCGATCCCGAAGTGCTGGAGCTGCGCTTTCCCGTTCTGCTCGAGGATTTCCACATCCGGAAAGATTCCGGCGGCAAGGGCAGATGGAGCGCCGGCGACGGCACCAAACGCACCATCCGCTTCCTCGAAAAGATGGAATGCGCGATCCTGTCCTCGCACCGCAACCGGCCGCCGCAAGGGCTGGACGGAGGCGGCGACGGCGAGGTCGGCTCGACCAAGATCCGCCGCAAGGACGGCACGATCGACCTGCTGAAAGCCTGCGACCAGACCATGTTGCAGGCCGGCGACGCCGTCATCCTGACGACGCCGACGCCGGGGGGATTTGGCAAGGCCTGAAACCGCTTGACTGGCTCGCGCCTCCCGGCCGCATTTATCACCAGCTATTCGGCGGCGATGCTAGCCTAGTAGGCTATTGCGCAGATGATAGCGGCTGTGATCGCCACCTCCTACTTCCCCGCACCATCGGAGCATTCTGACATTCTAGGGCACGTGGGACCGCAACCATTCAGGATTCCGCTATACGCTACCATTCGACAATAGCGAGCCGTTCACACGGTAAGAAAAGGTTTCGAAAGGCATTTCTCTACAAGTCTCGCTTGCTTCAATGTTCACAGCGATGTTGTAATGGCTTCGACTCCGGGGGGTTGGATGCGGAAGATTTTTCATGGGTTTTACGAGCCCACCAAAAAGGAATTAGACAAGATCTGGAAGACGGGACTTCTGGTCCCGGATACAAATGTCTTATTACACCTATTCAGATTTATGCCCGCTAGACGGGCGGAAGTCCTTGCTGCATTTAGGTCATTTGGGGATAGACTGTGGTTGCCTCATCAGGCCGGTGCAGAGTTCCAGGCAGACGGGCGCGATGCTGATTCGACCAATAGAGCGGCATATCAGAAGCTAAAAGATGAGCTGCTAAAGAAACGCAATGAGGTCGAAGGGGCAATTGGCGCGTTCTCCAGATTCGATCCTTGGCCCCAAGGATCCTCTATGGACGAGATCGGCAAGTTCTTCGAGCGCCTGACCCTTGAAGTTGAAACTGCCGTAAAGCAGCTTCCTGAAGCTCTATCGGTTTTCAAGGACGTTACTGACATCTTCGATGGAAAGGTAGGGAAGCAACCAGTCGACATCGAACAGCGACGGAAAGAAGCGCTGCGACGTTTCGATGCGAAAATCCCCCCCGGTTATAAAGACAAAGGCCGTCCGGGCGATTATCTGATTTGGGCTGAAATGAAGGACAAGGCAAAGTCGGCTCAGCTTCCGGTCCTTTTTGTCACTGACGATAACAAAGAAGACTGGTGGGCACGACATGATGGCAAGACCCTGGGACCAAGGCCTGAACTCAGGCACGAGTTTTTCGAAGCGACTGGCCAGTTGTTCTACGCATATTCGCCATCGCGCTTTTTAGCCTTCGTATCCAGCGAGGACGAAGAACTGGTTTCCAAGGAAACAGTGAAAGAGATGGAGAGAGTTCAAGAAACAAGAGAAATTCCTAGACGTTCAATTTTGTTTAGACATAGCGAAATGCTGAATCTCGTGACCGTCCTTGCCCTTCATACGGCTAAAAGCGAAGATGAAATTATAAAAACTGCTATGAAAATCACTAAAGTGTCGGGGAGAATTTCGGAGGAACAATCTCTTAGAAGAACCGGTGATGGGAATTTAGATGACTGGGAATTCAATTCCCTGGAAGAGCATCTTGAAAAACTATCCATAGAAGCACAATCAATTTTCCAAAACAAAAATAAAGACGATCCGGAAAAAATAAACACGTGGTATGCGTTCAGTAAACTAATAGATTGCTTTTCTTACAGCGAATATTGGGACCAGATTCCAAAATTAATGGATGCAATCAAATCAAACCGTGGGATAAACGAAGTTTTTCGCAAAAAAGAGGGCTAGAAGGACGAACCATCTTCAGATAAAAAGATTGCCGATCTGGCGACAGACCTCTTCGTATATCGGCCCTCCGGCGGCATCGTCCCGCTGGCGGGGGTGAAATCGGGAAATGGCGACCCCCGGAATATTTCTGCCACGACAATGTCGCAGCCTGGATGCCGACTCGCCAAAAGACAAGCATGCGCGGCTTCCTGACTGTCGAGTATAGCTTGCTGCTGTCGTACATTCAGTTCACGGAATATAGCGTTGTGGCGACACAACTTCCAACCGGGCTTCGCAACTCTACCCCTTCATCGAGCGCACTGGTCCTGTTGGCCTGCTTGCCGAAGCCGGCCGACGTATGACTATTTGCAATCAGATTCGATGAAAAAGCGCGCGGTCCATGTCGAGACGCGCACCGCCGCACTTTCGAAGACATTATCGAGATCAGCAAGGATCGACCGGCGTCAACCGGCTGTCACCGGCCTGTCATGAGCCTGCGCTACCCGCTTGCGGCAAAGCAAATGGGGAATCATCTTGCCATGACGGACGTTTCCGCAGATCTGGTTTTTCGCCGCGGCAAGGAAGTTGGAAAGGCCGTCTATCAGAACCGCCCGCTGTCGAAGGCCGGCATTTCGGAGCGGCTGTTCGCCTTCCTGTTCTCCGGCCTCGTCTATCCGCAGATCTGGGAAGACCCCGATGTCGACATGGAGGCGATGCAGCTTGGCCAGGGCCACCGCGTCGTCACCATCGCCTCCGGCGGCTGCAACATCCTGGCCTACCTCACGCGCTCGCCGGCCCGGGTCGACGCCGTCGACCTCAACACCGCGCACATCGCGCTGAACCGCATGAAGCTGGAGGCGGTGCGCCATTTGCCATCGCAGGGCGATCTGTTCCGCTTCTTCGGCGCCACCGACACCAGCCACAATTCGAAAGCGTATGACCGTTTC
>NZ_RZPI01000500.1:0-4281 GCF_003998715.1 Mesorhizobium sp. M7A.F.Ca.CA.002.15.2.1 | reverse complement strand
CGACTGGGTCGTCCTGGCCGATTCCAACGTGCTGATGCCGAGGGACTACATCCAGCACCTGATGGCTGCCTGGCGGCCCGGCACCGGCCTTGTCTGCTCGACGCCGATCGGCTCGCGGCCGGCCGGCTTCTGGGCCGAGGTCGAACGCGCTTTCCTCAACACGCTGCAGGCGCGCTGGCAATATGCCGGTGAGGCGCTCGGCCTCGGCTTTGCCCAGGGCAAGAGCATGCTCTGGAACAAGCCGATGCTCGATGCCAATGGCGGCATCCGCGTGCTGGCCGCCGAGATCGCCGAGGATGCCGCTGCGACCAAGCTGGTGAACAGTCTCGGCCTGCGCGTCAATCTCGTCGCCGCCCCCTTCGAGCAGCCGCTTGGCCGGCGCTCGTTTGACGAGATCTGGTCGCGTCAGGCCCGTTGGGCGCGCCTGCGCCGCGTCACTTTCCCGCTGTTCTTCGCACCCGAAATCCTGACGGGCGCCGTGGTGCCGCTGGTGCTTGCGCTGATTGCAGCGGCAAGCGCCGGCTTCAGCCTCTGGGCAACCGCCCTTGCCGTGCTGGCGGCCTTCTATCTTCCGGAGTGCGCCCTGGCCTGGTCCAAGGGCTGGTACCTGTCGCCACGCATGGTCGCCGCGATCATGGCGCGCGACCTGATCCTGCCGGCGATGTGGGGGCGCGGTTGGCTCGGCGGCGCCGTCGACTGGCGCGGCAATGCGATGACCATCGGCACCAAGACGGCCGAGCTGGAAGAGACGCCGTCCGGCGCCTGAAGGCCTCCTACCTGGCCTTCAGCGCCTGCGCGATGTCCTCGAGCAGATCGTCGGCATCCTCCAGGCCAACCGACAGCCTGAGCGTGCCCGGCCCGATGCCGAGCTCGGCGCGCGCCTCGTCGCTGAGATTTTTGTGCGTCGTCGTCGCCGGGTGGGTGATCAGGCTCTTGGCGTCACCGAGATTGTTGGAGATCAGGACGATGTCGAGCGCGTTCTGCAAGGCGAAGGCCGCCTGCTTGCCGCCCTTGACGTCCAGGCAGATCAGCGTCGAGCCGCCCGACATCTGCTTCTTGACGATGTCGGCCTGCGGATGGTCGGCGCGGCCGGGATAGATGACGCGCGCGATTTCCGGCCGTTCGGCCAGAAAATCCGCGATCCGGCCGGCACTTTCCGTCTGCTGGCGTACGCGCAGCGGCAGCGTTTCCAGGCCCTTCAGCAGCGTCCAGGCGTTGAAAGGCGAAAGGCTTGGGCCGGTATGGCGGAAATAGTCGTGCAGGTTCTCGTCGATCCACTTCTTGTCCGACAGGATGACGCCGCCGAGACAGCGCCCCTGGCCGTCTATGTGCTTGGTCGCCGAATAGACGACGATATGGGCGCCGAGCTGCAAGGGCTTCTGCTGCAGGGGCGTGGCGAAGACATTGTCGACGATCAGCCTGGCGCCGATCGAATTGGCAAGCGAAGCGACAGCGGCGATATCGACCACTTCCAGCGTCGGATTGGTCGGGCTTTCCAGGAAGAACAGCTTGGTGTTCGGCTTGATCGCCTTTTCCCAGTTGGCGATGTCGGTGCCGTCGACCAGCGTCGCCTCGATGCCGTATCTCGGCGCCAGCGTCTCGACCACCCAGCGGCAGGAGCCGAACAGCGCACGCGCCGCCACGATATGGTCGCCGGCCTTGGCGCTGCACAGAAGGGCGGCCGTCACCGCGGCCATGCCCGACGCGGTGGCGCGCGCGTCTTCCGCACCTTCCAGCGCGCACATGCGCTTCTCGAACATGTCGACGGTCGGATTGGCGTAGCGCGAATAGATGAAACCCGGCTCTTCGCCCTTGAAACGGGCTTCGGCGGCTTGCGCCGTTTCGTAGACATAGCCTTGGGTGAGATAGATCGCTTCTGACGTTTCGCCGAAACCGGAACGCAGCGTTCCGCTGTGCACGAGTGCCGTCTGAGGCTTCCAGTTGCGCTTCTTGGTGCTCATCGCTTTTCTTCCAGACACAAAAAAACCGGCCGCGAAAGTCGCAACCGGTCCATACGGCCTTGCGGCCCGACGGTCCTTTAGCGACTTGTTTAACGTGGCTGCAAGCCGACCGGCCAAATCACCACGGGATAACGACCCTTTAGACCCGCACCGCGCTTGCGTCAATTGCCGGCTTCATTAAGAGGTTTGTACCAAGCAGGAGTGGAGCCTTGCGGCAGACAGGCATTCTTCCCGACCAGGACATATCGGCGCTGCTCCAGTCCGGCGCGCTGAAGTCGGCGCGTGCGCTCGACACCGACCAGATCCAGCCGGCCAGCCTCGATCTCAGGCTCGGCGACAAGGCCTGGCGGGTGCGCGCCTCCTTCCTGCCCGGCCCCAATCACAAGGTCTCGGAAAAGCTCGACCGGCTGCAGCTGCACGAGATCAATCTGGCCGAGGGCGCGGTGCTGGAGACCGGCTGCGTCTACATCGTGCCCCTGCTTGAAAGCCTGGCGCTGCCGGCGGACATTTCAGCCTCGGCCAATCCGAAGAGTTCGACCGGACGGCTCGACATCTTCACCCGCGTCATGACCGATCGCGGCCACGAGTTCGACAAGATCGCGGCCGGCTATCATGGCCCGCTCTTTCTGGAAGTCAGCCCGCGCACCTTCCCGATCGTCGTCCGCACCGGGTCGCGCCTGTCGCAGATCCGTTTCCGCACCGGCAATGCGCTGCTCTCCGAAGCCGAGTTGCACGACCTGCATCGCACGCAGATGCTTGTCGCCACCGAGCCGCCGAACATTTCCGGCGGCGGCATCGCGCTGTCGATCGACCTCAACGGCGATCAAAGCGGCTTGGTCGGCTATCGCGGCAAGCATCACACCGGCCTCGTCGATGTCGACAAGCGCGCGGCCCAGGAAGTCGTCGACTTCTGGGAACCGATCCACAAGAGCGGCGCCGGCGAACTGGTGCTCGACCCCGATGAATTCTACATCCTCGTCAGCCAGGAGGCGGTGCATGTGCCGCCGCTCTACGCCGCCGAGATGACGCCCTTCGATCCGCTGGTCGGCGAATTCCGCGTCCATTATGCCGGCTTCTTCGATCCGGGCTTCGGCCATTCCGCATCCGGCGGCACCGGCAGCCGGGCGGTGCTGGAAGTGCGCAGCCATGAAGTGCCGTTCATCCTCGACCACGGCCAGATCGTCGGCCGGCTGGTCTACGAGCATATGCTGAAGCGGCCGCAGGCGCTCTACGGCACCGATCTCGGCTCCAACTACCAGGCGCAGGGCCTGAAGCTGTCCAAGCATTTCCGCGCCGCGCGCTGACCCTCATTGCCCCAAGGCAAAATACTTGCCTGTACCGGCTCGCCATGCTTGGCTGCCTTGCCGCCCGTCAAGCTGGCGGCGTTCAAGGGGAACCAAGAAAATGCGATTTTCGAAATGGGTCATATCGGCGGCGGGCGCTGCCATGCTGGCAACACTGGCCGGCTCTCTGTCGGTGCAGGCGGCGGAGAAAATCAAGATCGGCACCGAGGGCGCCTATCCGCCGTTCAACACCATTACCGCCGACGGCAAGGTCGAAGGCTTCGACATCGACATCGCCAATGCGCTGTGCGCGCAGATGAAGGTCGAATGCGAGATCGTTACCCAGGACTGGGACGGCATCATTCCCGCTTTGCAGGCCAAGAAGTTCGACGCCATCATCGCCTCGATGAGCATCACCGAGGAGCGCAAGAAGCAGGTCGCCTTCACCAACAAATATTATACGACACCGCTGGCTCTGGTGGCGCCGAAGGACACCGATCTCACCTCGACCGAACCGGCGGCCCTTGCCGGCAAGACGGTCGGTGCCCAGGCTTCGACCACGCAGGCCGACTATGCCCAGAATGAATATGGCAAGGCGGGCGCGGAGGCCAAACTCTATCCCACCCAGGAAGAGGCGATCACCGACCTGACCAACGGTCGTCTTGACGCCGTGATCTCGGACAAGTTCGTGCTGATGGATTGGCTGAAGAAGGCAAGCGACGGCTGCTGCAAGCTGGTCGGCGACGTCAAGGGCACCGAGACCCAGGCCGGCATCGCCGTGCGCCTGGACGACACGGCCCTGCGCGACAAGCTCAACGCGGCCATCGACGCGATCGTTGCCGACGGCACCTACAAGAAGATCCAGGCCAAGTATTTCGACTTCGATATTTATTGAGGCAGAGGCGCCTTTTCCTTCTCCCCTTGTGGGAGAAGGTGTCGCCGGAGGCGACGGATGAGGGGTGTTCCAGGGAACGCCAACGTTTCACTCCGCTGGAACACCCCTCATCCGTCTCGGCGCTAACGCGCCGATCCACCTC